>DIAL01000011.1:14441-16574 GCA_002414705.1 Flavobacteriaceae bacterium UBA5079 | reverse complement strand
CATATTTCAGGACGGGTCATAATGTGCTACAACGTGTTTTTATATGGTTTGTTGCGTGTTTTAAGCACCTAATTTAGCAAATACAAACCAAATAGAAAATCCGTGAGGATTTTCGTAAGTAGGCTAGAACTAGCAATAAATTATATACGGTGTTGGCAACAGTTTTTATTATTCCGTTATAGTATTTCATTCAAATCTTGTCTTCCAACAATTGCCATTATATCTATAATATCTTCATTAACTTTAAAATAGATACTATCAGCTCCACAAACACAACGTCTATAATCTTTTTTTATATATTCAACCGATTCAAAAGAATAAGGTCTTTGGGAAATAATCTCAAAATATTCAAAAAATGATTCAAAATACTTATCCGCTTGAGTCATTCCGAATTTTTTAACTCCGTAATGGTGAATTCGAATTAAATCGTTTTTAGCTTCGTTACTTAATCTGTATTTAGCCATTCAATAAGGACTTTGATTGAGCTAAAATTTCGTTTTTATTGTCACTCGTAAATCCGCTTTTTTCAGCTTTATCCAGTTTGGCTCTAACCCAATCAATTTGAATTTGCTGTTTTCTGGCTTGTCTAATTAAATCGTTTACTAATTCGCTTTTACTTGAATATTCATTTTTATTCACTTGCGCTTTCAGCCATTCATCGTTCGGTTCGGTAAATGATATACTTTGTCTTGACATAATTTCATCGTTTGGTGTAAATATACATCAAATACGAATCATTTCCAAATGTCTCGTCCTAAAATACGTCTACAGGTTATTGATTAAAATTAAGCTGCATTTTGGTGCACGTTATTAGGTATTTTATAGTCTAAAGATAAATGTAATCTTTTAGAGTTATATAATTTGATTGCATTTTTGGTTGCTTTTTTTGCTTCTTCCACGCTGGCAAAGGTTTGGTCAAGATAAAACTCATCTTTTAGTATACCGTTTACACGCTCTGCAAGGGCATTTTCATAACAATGATTTTCCTCTGTCATACTGATAGCTATTTTCTTTCGCTTTAGTTCGTTGGTGTATACATTGCTGCAATATTGTATTCCTCTATCTGAGTGGTGTGTTAGGTTTTTCAGTCCTTTATTATGATACAAAGCCTTTTTAAGAGCCCTTACACAGCCTGTTAGTTCTAAGCTATCACTTAGGTCATATCCTACGATTTTACGCGAGTACATATCTGTTAATAGGGCTAAGTAACAAAATCCTTTAATAGTTCTGATGTAGGTTATATCTGCTGCCCAGACTTGGTTAGATCTATTGATCGTTATATCTTTAATACTATTTTTATACTTGTAAAACCTATGATGTGAGTTCGTTGTTCTGGATGAATATTTCTTTCGTCGTATTAAAAGGTTATTGTCTTTAAGGATACGTAATAACTGGTCTCTACCTATTTTGATGTTGTGTTTTTGAAAGTCCAGTTTTAGGGACTTCATCAATTTTCTGGCGCCTTCTCTTGGCAAAGTTCGTCTTCTTTTATGAACGATTTCTAATACCTGGTTTTCAATTTTTATTCGCTTGACATATCGTTTTTTGTATTTATAAAACGCATCACGAGTCAAGTCATATCCATTGCAAATCGTAAAGATGCTAAAAGGCCTTTCTTTTGGGTTGTTGTCTATGGTTTCCATTAGCGCTAGATGTTTAGTTTTTTTTTAAGTTCTAAAACATCTTTGTAGCCTAACTTATTAGCCGCTACTTTGAGATAACTATCATCAATAAGCTTGTCCAAGTCTTTCTTAATAAGAAGTTCCTTTAGCTGTTTGAGCTCCTTTTGCAGGGCTTTTATTCTGGTAAGTTCATCGTCTGTTTGCACGAGTACACGGGTGTTCATTAAATCTTTACGATTGTACTTTTTTATCCATTCATTAATTGTGCTCGACTGTATCCCATATAGCAGCCCTATTTGTCTTTTAGAATGATTTCCCTTGGAAAGTTCATCAAGGACTTTGAGCTTAAAACTTTCGCTATAGCGTCTTACATATCCATCATTTTTATACATATACATTTGTTTTAGTGTATACATATTTCAGGACGGGTCATAATTGCATACAACGTGTTTGTATATGGTTTGTTGCGTGGTTTAAGCACCTAATTTAGCAAATAAAAACCGAATAGAAA
>DIAL01000011.1:10845-14359 GCA_002414705.1 Flavobacteriaceae bacterium UBA5079 | reverse complement strand
AAATAAAAACCGAATAGAAAATCCGCGAGGATTTTCGTAAGTAGGCTGGAACTAGCAATAAATTATATACGTTGTTGTAAGTAGTGCTTTTTTCATTCACTTACTTAATTTCAAAATCCGAAACGATCCTTGAATTACCAAAATAAAAACGATTGTTCCGATAATTAAATCAGGTTTACTCGAACTCAACCAATTTACCAAAATTCCAGCAATTATTACTCCTAAATTGATAATCACGTCATTTGATGTAAAAATCATACTCGCTTTCATATGAGCCTCTTCTTTGCTTTTTGACTTTTGCAAAATGTAAAGACAAATTCCGTTTGCGATAAGTGCAAAAATCGAAACGATAATCATTGTCGAAAAATCGGGTAATTTCTCGTCTCCGAAAAATCTTCTTAAAACTTCCACAAATCCGATAATCGCAAGTGTAATTTGAAAATATCCAGCAAGTTTTGCAATCCGCTTTTTCTTAACTATAGTTCCTCCAACCGCAAACAAACTAATTCCGTACACGAAACTGTCGGCAAGCATATCCAAACTGTCTGCAACAAGTCCCATTGATTTTGAGATAATTCCTGTTGTCATTTCGATAATGAAAAAAGCAAAATTGATTGCAAGTACAGACCAAAGTAGCTTTTTTTGGTTTGCGTTTTCTTTAAATTCCGTTTGGTCGGTTTGTTCCGTTGAGATTTTTTTCCGCCTAAATTCAGTTCGATAACTGACTTTTCGATTTGGTCAATTTCTCCGCTGTGAAAAACAGTCAATTTTCGATTCGGAATATCAAAGTCCAGATTCGCAATACTTGAAATTCCGTCCAATTTCATTCGGATTAGATTTTCCTCTGAAGGACAGTCCATTTTGGTAATTTCAAATATCGTTTTATTCACTCGGTTTCTGGGTTTTTCGGCATTACTTACAACGTTTATGTATATGGAAAGTTGCGTGTTTGTGTGCGAGGATTTTCCGAAGGAAAATCAGATGCAAGCAAACAAAGCAACTCACATTGGTTAAGCACAAAATAGCAATTTTTTATATACTGTGTTGTGCATAGTTTTTTTAATTCGCAATTATTTTGTCCGAAATCATTATTCCACTATATCCTGCATTTTGGTGTTTAAGTGAAAGTTCATTTTTGATTAAAGGTTTGAATAGTAAGTTTGTCGTATCGTTTACAATATCTACCTCAAATCTATAAGCTCCAAAATCCCCTTTTTCGGTTTTTAGTGTAATCGGATTTTTTATTTCATATCCTTGTTTTGATTCATCTCTTTCTGTTCCAAACTGGACAAAGTCATCTCTGACATCAGCAACAAAAACAAATTCCCCATAATATTTAGTTCCTTTTTTTACCTGACTGCCTTTAATCGGATAGTGCTTAACTTTGACATCGTCAAATACATATTTGTTTTCATACTTTTTTAATTCCGATTTTAGACTATCATTTTGAGTTTGTAATTGGTCAATTTCGTTTTTCAATTCAGTTTGATTTCCGCAACTCGTAATTAAAATCAGTAGTAGTAAAATGAGAATTTTGTTCATTCAGTTTTGGGTTTGGTTAAATTATGCACAACGGTTAGTATATGAAAAGTAGGCGACTTCGAAGCACAAGACTTTCGGTTAAGCACTTACTTTGATACGAACCAAAAACCTTGATTTTACTACTGTTTCGCCTATTTTTTATATACATTGTTGTGCATAGTTATTTTATTATATCATCCAATATTTCAATGACTTTTTGCGAATCATTAAAATATGTTTTAACACTTCCAAAAGACACTCTTGGATGTCCTCCGTGAGCAAATTCATTCCTTGCATCATTCAAAGATTTTAGAGAAGAATCAATTTGGGATTTATTTGGTTCTAAATCAAGTTTAGCTTTGAAGCTCGTATTCCAAGAATCATCAAACCGTTTCAAACTTTTGCAAATATTATCTTTACTAGGATTCATTGAGCTATTTGTGAATGTAGAATCAATATAATTTTTTGCTTGAGTTGGTAATGTATTATGAAAATCGGCAATAACTGATTTAAAAGCATTTTCGATAGTTCCACAACATTTTATTATTGCGTAATTAGTCAGAAAGGGAACTATTGAGTGAGATTGACCGAACACATCAATGACTTTTTGAATATCGTCTAATTCTTTTGTACAGTCATCAATGCTTTGTTTTACACCTGCATTATTCATAAACTGCTATTATAAAGATGTTTTAAAGCTAAATCTATTCTACCATTAATATGCTCAATTTGCATTGTTCCTTCCGATATGAATTTCCTGAAATCTGAGTCTCTTAATAATTCTAATCTTTTATGTTCGTTTGATTGAGAAATGTCTATTCCTCTTTTAATTGCTATTGAAGTAGCAATCATTATGGCATCAAAAATTGTTGGATAAAATCTTTTACGAATCGTTGTTAAATCGGTGGATTGCACATTGTAAAAAGCATTGTCTCCAAAAATGGCGATAATTTGATTTATTGTGTTATTAAAGTCTTCTCTAAAGTTGTTTATTGCAGAAAGAGTGTTATTTTCTCTGCTACCCATAAATTCATTTAGGTATTTTTTTAATGAAATTGCTGATTTCGGGAATGTCCTTATTTCATCAGAGTTTAAACCTAAAAACCTCAAAATAAATTCCAAATCTCTCATTCTTGGGTCTTCTTGCTCTCTACCAAATAATACACGCCAATTTTGATTTAAATTTAACTCAAACAACAATGAATTTAGATTACCTTGATAGACACAATTTCTAATTTCTTGAGGCATTAAAGTTTTACCGCTCGTATTAATTCTCTCAAAGATTTGAAAAAGGCTTGTATCACCATCTTTGGGTGATTTTTGTTCAAAAATAATTGCGTGAATTGTGGTAGTTTTTATTTTTCTCTGTTCAGTTTCTGTCAATTCCGTAAAGGCATTTCCTTTCCATCTTGCATTTATTTTATCGGCAATATTTGATAATTTAAAAACTTTATCATCACCTGACCAAATGCCTCGCATATAGTCATAAACAGTCATTAGTCTCTGATATCCGTCAACAATAAGCATCTTATTATTGTCTGTTTTAGCTAAAAAAATACTTGGAATTGGTAATCCAAGAAGTATTGAATCAATGAATCTACTTGCTTCTGGTTTTCCCCAAACGTATTTTCTTTGTAATTCGGGTTTAACTAAATCTCCATCTTCATACATTGAAATTAATTCTCTGAAAGAATAATCAGCTCCCCAAGAATTAATGTTATATAAATCGTCATTTACATAACTATCTTCTGTTTCTTCTTTAATTTCTTCGATGTAATTATCTTCTTCTGTCATAGTTTTTTTTAATTATGCACAACTAGTTATATAATCACTAAAATACACTTTTATAGTTTGTCATCGCCTGATATCGTAACTTTTTTGTCGGTTATTGTGGTGGCTCTTAAATCACGGATCGTTTTGTCCAATGGGTTGCTAATGGCCATTAAATGTGTTTGTGCTACATGTGTATAAATCATAGTGGTTTCTGGCTTGC
>DIAL01000011.1:7011-10762 GCA_002414705.1 Flavobacteriaceae bacterium UBA5079 | reverse complement strand
ATAACAAGGTTTGTATATACCGTAAATCTACACCGTTTTCTAACATGTGTGTTGCATAACTATGGCGCAAAACATGAGGCGATATTTCCGGGAATATCTTTGCCAATTTACAGGAGTCTTTTAAAAATTTTCTTACAGAACTGGCACTGTAAACACCACCATCACGACCTTCTATTAAATAATAATTGGGTTGGTAGGTGGCTAAATAATTTAATAACATGGGCTTTATTACTTCTGCCATGCCTACAACTCTGTCTTTTCTGCCTTTTCCATTTTTAATAAATATTTGGTGCCGCTCAAAATCTAAATCGCTCGGTTTTAGTTGTAATAATTCGCCTATTCTTAAACCACTAGAATATAACAAGGAAATTATGGTTCTGTGCTTTAAATTTTTGGTAACCTGAATAAGTCGTACAACGGCTTCTTTGGAAATAATATGAGGCATTTTCTTGTCACGCTTCGGGCGTTTAAAATCTTCTGCATCAAACGATTCTATATTACAATATGTAGCAAGATATTTAAAGGCACTTACGCATTGTCTCTGACTACTAATACTGTAGTGTTCCTTGGCCATAATCTGGCTCATAAACAAATCTAAATGGCTATGTTTCCATGTATTAGATTTTTCCTCTTTAAATAAATACAGGAACCTTAAAACAAAATAACCGTAAGTGGCTATGGTTGGATTACTTAATCGTTTTCCTCTTAAATAGGAAACATAATCTTTTAAAAGTGCCTTATGGCTTTTTGGTAATGCACCATGCATGTCTAGTTTGGAAAGTTTTACGGGCTGTTTTTTTTCGGCTATAACCAGTTCAGGTTTTTCCTTTAATAACTCACTATAGTTTACATAATAACCTTGCTTTTTTAAATATTGAAATAGCGTATTTAATACTTCTTTTGTATAACCTACATAAAACGTTTTATGACTTTTGGACCAGGCTACACCAGCAAAACCTTTAATAATATCTTTATCTGTATTATTGTAAGTAAAATGTATGCCAATTTGTTTGGCGTTTTTATGAAATAGTGGTGTAAGGGTTATGGTGGTTTTCATCCTTACAAGATACTTAAAAAAAGATAAATATATGTGAATTAAATACGTATAAGTGTATGGTTGTGTTTTAGTTAGCTCGTATTTTTCTATTAAAATCCATCCAAGTTTCTATGCGGCTAACAAACATGCTTAAATAATTTTCGGTTAAAAATATATTGGACCAATCAAAACGCTGTGCTTGAACACCCAAATAAAACATAAAAACGGCCGCTCCAGCTTCAGGAATTAACTGTAGTTCTTCATCAGATAAAGGTCTTACACTTTGGTAACCATGTAAAAAGTGTTTTAATTTTAATAGGTACTGTTCTTTATCTTGTTCTATAAAAAATAGCTGATTGCAGAAATACCCAACATCTAAAATAAGTAGGCCGTTTCCGCAATTATCAAAGTCGAAAATAGTAATATCTTTTTCTGTATTTACATTCAAATTATCATACCAAATATCTAAATGAATAATGCCTTGTTTTACTTGGGACGTATTAATTTTGTTGAAAGTTTCGGCTATTGTAGCACCTAGTTTTTTTAGTGTTTTCATAGCCGTATTGCTATGAGGAAAAAATGAATTTAGGTAATTATATGATGCGTCTAAAAGCAAGTTGTTATTGTAATGAATACGGTTTATTTTCTGGTTTTCGGTCTGGTTGTGCATTTTTGCCATCATTTCACCAATAGCAAAGCACGTTTTTGGTTGCATTGTCCGAATTTTTTCGCCTTTTGCAAACGAAAAAAGCACCACATATCTAGTGCCTTCTGGTGCTTTAATTTCCTGAATATAATTTTCGTTTTTGTCTGCAATAGGAAATGAAACGGAAATACCTTTATTTTTAAGTTCCTCTAATAAACGTAACTCTTCTTGAATTTCTGTTTTTGTGCGCCAATTATAACAGTACACTCGAATTACATATTTGGTGTTTTCATCTGAAATAAAACACGTATGGTTTAATCCTGTTCAGTATAACTTGCAAGTAAAATTTTCCGCTAGATGATATATTTCTTTTACAAAACTACCCAATGCTGTTTCAGATAGTGTGGATGCAGAAACGGGAAAGGTGTTCATGGATTCTATTTATAAAAATTCATCTCATCAATATACTGCCAAACCGTTTGTGGTAACATGGGTTTTACATTGATGCCGTTTTTAATGGAATTGCGAATAAAAGTAGATGACAATTCTATAATGGGTGCATCTACATGATGAATTCGTTTATGACCATCAAATTGGGTTTTAACCGTTCCTTCAGAAATTCTTGGGTACACATAAATATCATGATTGTCTAGAATATGTTGATAGTTTTTCCACTTATGAAAACTTTTTAAATTGTCTTCACCCATGATTAAAGAAAACGCATGCTGTGGGAATTTTTCCTGCAAATGTGCCAAGGTATTTACGGTGTAATTGGGTTGTGGTAATGAAAATTCAATATCACTTGGTTGCAATTTGTCATAGTCTTCCGTGGCACGAAAAACCATTTCTAAACGCTGATAATTATCCAATAAGGATTGTTTCTTTTTAAACGGACTTTGTGGTGTTACAACCAGCCAGATTTGATCTAAATCACTTTGTTCGGCTAACTGATTGGCAATAATAAGATGTCCAATATGAATAGGATTAAAGGTTCCGAAGTATAAGCCTATTTTCATGATTGTTACTTACGATTTTAAAAAATTAGAAACCAAATTTTCAGCTTCAGTTAAGGCTTTGTGTAAATTGTCATTTTCTATAATAACATCAAAAAGTGGCGCTGTTGCTAATTCGGCTGATGCTTTGGCTATGCGCATATTTATTTTATCAGCACTTTCCGTTTGGCGCTTTTTTAGTCGAATTTTTAGCTCGTCAATACTAGGTGGTTTTACAAAAATGGCCAACGTTTCCTTTGGAAATTTACGTTTAATACGCAAGCCGCCAGATACATCAATATCAAATATAACGTGTTTGCCTTGAGCCCAAATACGTTCTACTTCAGTTTTTAAGGTACCGTAAAAATTATCCCTATAAACTTCTTCCCATTCTAGAAACTCGTCGGCTTTTATTTTGTTTTTAAATTCTTGAGCTGACAGAAAATAATAGTCTTTTGCGTCTATTTCGTCACCGCGTTTTTCGCGAGAGGTAGCAGAAATAGAAAACTCTAAATTTAACGTGTTAAGACCTAAAAGATGCCTTACAATAGTCGTTTTTCCGGATCCTGATGGTGCTGAAAATACAATTAATTTTCCTGTATGTTTGTTGTTTGTTTGCGTCAAAATAAATATGTTTTAAAACGAATAGAAATTAATGATCGTTTTACAGTACGTTTAGTAGTTGTTCTTTAATTTTCTCCAATTCGTCTTTCATTTGTACCACCAATTTCTGCATAGGTGCATAATTACTTTTAGAGCCAATGGTGTTAATCTCGCGACCCATTTCCTGACTGATAAATCCTAATTTTTTTCCGTTAGAATCATCAGAGTCCAAAGCTTTTATAAAGTAATCTAAATGGTTTTTTAAACGGACTTTTTCTTCCGTAATATCAAATTTTTCGATGTAGAAAACCAATTCTTGCTCAAATCTGTTTTCGTCAACTTTTTCTTTCAGTTCTTCAACACCTTTGCGTAAACGCTCACGTACTCCTTCAATACGGTCTGGATCCATAGCTATAATTGCTTCTAGAATATCTGCAATGTTTTGTACTCTATTTCTAAAATCCAATTCTAATA
>DIAL01000011.1:0-6919 GCA_002414705.1 Flavobacteriaceae bacterium UBA5079 | reverse complement strand
TAAAATCCAATTCTAATACTTTCCCTTCATCTAAACGGTACGTGCCTATACTTTTTAATGCGTTTTTTACTTCGTTTAAAATAGTTTGCCACTCCGTTTCGTCAATTTCATCGCGCTCTGTATTTAACGCATCTGGAAATCGTACAGCCATTTTTAGTAGTTCAATGTCATCACCATCTACTAATTCTTTTAGCTGCTTTATATATTGTTTTACAGCAGGTTTGTTAATTTGTGTGCTGGTTTCTTCACCAGTCATTTCAACATAAATAGAAAAATCAATTTTACCACGTTCTAACTGATTGCCAATTAGTTTACGCAGATTTAATTCTTTTTCTCGGTAAATTGAAGGCATTCTAGCATTCAAATCCAGATTTTTACTGTTTAACGATTTTATCTCTATCGTTACTTTTTTGGTTGGTAACTGCAAAACAGATTTTCCATAACCAGTCATTGAATGTATCATAGTTAATATATAAAGTTGCACAAAGGTAATTAAAACTAGAAGTTTATAAAACTGTAAGAGAATATTATGCGTAACCATGATAATTAAGTAGTTTTGCGACTAAAATTTTAGAAAAATGTATACCAAACAATTTGAAATTAGGTGGAGCGATGTGGATGCTAATAGGCATTTAGCTAATAGTGCATATACCAATTTTATGAGTCATACACGAATGGCTTTTTTAATTGAAAAAGGATTTTCTATGAAGGAACTTGCGCTTTTTAATATAGGTCCAGTTGTTTTTTATGAACACATGTATTATTTTAAAGAAGTGTTTATGGGAAAACCTGTAACGGTAAGTTTGGAGGTTTCTGGATTAAGTAAAGATGGTATGTTTTTTAAATTTGATCATAATTTTTATAACCATAAAGGCGAAAATATTGCGCATTGCGAAATGCTTGGCGCTTGGATGGATTTAAAAACACGTAAGCTAATTGGTTTGCCTGATGAATTATTGAGTCAGGCCGAAGCGTTTCCGAAGACAGAAAATTTCAAGTATTTAACAAAAGAAGATACACGTGCAGGGAGCAAAAAACCGGTTCATTTAAGCTTTTAATTTTGGTTTTTTTGTTACTAAATAGACACCCGCAAATATAAGTCCTGCGGCTACTAATTTTACTGCATTCAAGCTGTCGCTTCCCATTAAAACGGCAAATATTCCAGCAATTACTGGTTGTAAATACAAAAACGTACTAACAGTAGATGCTTTTAAATGCTGCAACGCAATTGGGTTTAGTAAATATGTAGTAAAGGTTGCGCCAAGGATTATAAATATAACAGAAAATGTAATATATGGCGAAAATCCATGCCAATTTATGGCAAGTACATCTTGATAGCCAAATGGTAAAACCAATATAAGACCGAAAAGAAACAGCCATTTTATAAATGTAAATGGATGGTATTTTTCGGTTATCTTTTTAATGAGAATTAAATAAATACTATACGAAACCGCATTTATAAATACCAAGAAATTTCCTAGTGGAATATTGTCGCCAATCTGTGCAGATCTTCCATAAATACTTAAAATGATGGCGCCCGAAAAGCCTAAAACAATACCAGAAATTTTGAGACTGGTAATCCGTTCTTTTAAAAATATAGCAGAAAGCGTTAACACCACAATAGGAACGACAGTCATAATTACGGATGCGTGTATAGGCGTTGTATATTCAAAGCCTTTAAAAAATGTGAGCATATTTAGGGCTATCCCGAAAATGGACGCTATAAAAAACTTGAAATAATCCTTTTTGTCAATTTTTTGTTTGGGTGTAAAAATGCTTAAAATCCAAAACAGGATGCAGGCGCCAAACACACGAAGTAAAATAAATCCAAAAGGTTTAATATGGCCATCATCTATAACATCATTGGCAAACGTAAAAGTAAAGCCATAAATAACTTGAACCATAAAAACGGCAAAAAGGGCAAAAATTCGGGTGCTATTCACTTAAAGCTGTTTTTAAGTTTTCGATAGTTTTTTTAGAATTCCCTATAAAAATCTGATCATTAAAAATAACAACGGGTCTACTTAAAAAGGTATAGTGTTCTATAATGTACTGTTTAAAATCGGCTTCAGATAAGTTGGCATTTTTTAAATCCATTTCTTTATATAATTTAGCACGTTTGCTAAAAAGAGCTTCATAACTTCCTGAAAGTTTGTGCATGGCTTCAACCTGTTTAACGGTAATAGGATCTTGTTTTATGTCTTGAAATTCAAAACCAGAAGGCCAATTGATATCGTTAATTATACGTGTACAGGTATTGCAAGTTTTTAAAAAGTATACTTTTTTCATGCGTGTAAAAATTGTTTTATAAACAGCAAAGAAAACGTTTTTCTAAAGAAATAAGCCATTAAAATCTGCCTGTTTATTATTACAAGACGCTTTTTAATAAACTTTTATAAAGGACTACATATAGTTTAAATACGGCATAACAGCATTAAAAGGAATGGTAAATTCTGTTAATCCAGTTGAGTAAGGTGCTACTTCATAACTGTTGTAAAGCAAAATAATTCCGCTATCATTATAGCCTATGTTTTCTGGAAGAATAAAGGTGTCAGGTTCAAAATACAGTTCTTTTTTATCAGCAATATGATCATTAAAATAATCGTTTGCTAGTGTTTTAAACGCGCTAAAATTGTTGAATAATTGTTCGTTTTTTAAGGATTGACCCGTTAAAGCATCAAAATTTAAAAATGAAATAACCAAGTTGCCATGCGCACCACCTGTGTTTAAATAACTGGTAATAGCAATGGAAATAATAGCATCGGTTTGATACATAATTTCACCATCAATTTGGGCATCCCAAACAACAGGGCTTTCTGGGAATTCAGATTTAAAATTTTCGTATTCTGAATTAAATTTATTGATACTTTCTGAAATGGTTCTGTTTTTGTTTTCCATTTCTTGCTCTATACTTAAGCTAGCACTAATTAATGTTGCAATTGATTCGTTGATGCTGTTTTTAACAGCTTCAGCACCTTTCGCAACGGGAATATTGATTTCAACAATTTTATTTTGTTGGGTGGTAATTGTTTCTTCAGAAAAGGCAATAGCAGAATCCTCTTGACAGGAAAAAACAAGAAAAAACAGACATAAGAGGTAGAAATTATTTTGCATAAAGGGAATACGTTAATTAAGTACTAAAGATAATTATTGCATTTGAATACACCGAATTAAACCCTAACTTTATATAAATTTAAGTTAAGCTTACTAAAATGTTTCAAATTTTTAAAGTCCTAAAAAACTTAATAAATTGAAATATTAAAATAACGTGAAGAACAAAAAATATGAAATTTAATACCAAAACAATTCATGGTGGACAACACCATGATCCTGCTTATGGAGCTGTCATGACACCTATTTATCAGACAACAACATATGCGCAAACAACACCTGGAGGACACAAAGGATTTGAGTATTCACGTAGTAAAAATCCAACACGAAGTGCTTTAGAAAGCGCAATTGCAAGTATTGAAAATGGTAATTACGGAATGGCTTTTGGTTCTGGTCTAGCAGCTATTGATGCGGTTATTAAATTATTAGAACCTGGTGATGAAGTTATTTCTACAAGCGATTTATATGGTGGATCCTATCGGTTATTTACATCTATATTTGAAAAATTCGGAATTACCTTTCATTTTGTTGACATGGGAAATGCCAGTAATATTGAAAAATATGTGACTAAAAACACCAAGCTCATTTGGGTTGAAACGCCTACCAATCCTATGCTGAATATAATTGATATTAAAGCATGTGCCGTCATTTCCAAAAAGTACAATTTGATGTTAGCGGTTGATAATACGTTTGCAACCCCTTATTTACAACAACCATTAGATTTAGGTGCTGATATTGTTATGCATTCTGCAACCAAATATTTAGGTGGACATAGTGATGTGGTTATGGGTGTTTTGGCTGTAAAAAATAAGGAGCTTGCTGATAAATTATACTTTATTCAAAATGCTAGTGGAGCCGTTTGTGGTCCACAGGATAGCTTTTTAGTGTTGAGAGGGATTAAAACCCTACATATTAGAGTGCAACGTCATTGCGAAAATGGTCGTGCTATTGCCCAATATTTAAACAAGCATGATAAAATTGAAACCGTGTATTGGCCAGGATTAGAAAATCACTTAAATCATGATATTGCTAAAGAGCAGATGAAAGATTTTGGAGGAATGTTATCTTTTACTACAAAAGGGAATAATTACAATGAAGCTATTAAAATCGTCGAAAAGTTGAAAATTTTCACCTTGGCAGAATCATTGGGTGGTGTGGAATCGTTAGCTGGACATCCTGCAAGTATGACGCATGCAAGTATTCCGAAAAAAGAACGCGAAAAAACGGGTGTTGTGGATTCTTTAATAAGGTTGAGTGTTGGTATTGAAGATATAGACGATTTGATTGCCGATTTAGAACAAGCTATTGGATAACTAACAAGAAGAAACAAAAAACCCAAGACGTTTAAATCTCGAGTTTTTATCTTATGATATGATTATTTTAATCTAAATAATAAATGTACCCAACATTTAACCAAAGAAGATAATCGTTGTTTTTGTTGGATTCTAATTGGTGGTTTAAACCGTCTATCCAGTCACTAAAATAGCTTTGTAAACGCAAGTCTAACATTAAATCTGATAGTGCAGTTAATTTATAACGTACACCAACACTCGTCACTAAAGACCATGAACTTCCAGATGCTGGATTGATGGAGCCAGGTTCCCAAGGACCCCAAAAATTACTGGCATTTAAAATATTATTATCTGCTATTCCAGTATTTGGATTTACATACGTAGTATATGCTTTAGGGTTATATGATGTATAATGCGCACCAAGACTTACAAAAGGCGCCAAACGATAACTAAAAGATTGAAAGGAACGGATACTTAACGGGAAGTATTCCAATTGCATACCAATATCAAAATTATTAGCTTCACCAGTATGTCTGCGGAGTTTTTCGGCATTTTCACCGCTACCTTCAGCCCATTGCCCATGGTGATCTAATTTTGTTTTATTTAAGGATATTTCACTTCGTAATTTAAAGTGGTCGTTAAAATAGGTGTCAGTAGAATAACAGTTACAATCAGCTCGGTAAGCAAAGTTTATATAATGAACTATTCCAATACCAAAACCAGAGTTTCCGTAGTTTGTACCCTCATCATTACGAACACCAAAATCCGATCTAAATTGAACAGGTCCAACTATGGCACCAATTTCATGAGAAAACCCTAATTGCGAAAATCCCGAATGCAAACCTGCAAACAGGAATAAAAAAACAATGATTAGTTTCAATTTGAACATAGTCTGATTTTCAAGTATTTATAGCAAATTACTAACAAATATATAAAATAGGTGTAATTACTCAAATTTATTTACCAATTACGCTGTAAATGTATATTTTAAACTCACAAATAAACAAATTATTTTCAAGATGTTACAATTATGAAATATAAAAAAACCAGTATTGTTTTTTAAAGATAATGTATATTTGCAGCCACATAGCTAATTATTGTAAAATTTTTTAAATAGAAAAGTAAATGAAAGATAAAATAGACGCTTTTTTAAATTTAGTAAAAAAGAAAGATGGTCATGAGCCTGAATTCCTTCAAGCTGTGCACGAAGTTGCCGAAACTGTAATTCCTTTTATTGAAAAAAACCCTAAATATAAGGGCAAAATGTTATTAGAGCGTATGGTAGAACCAGAGCGCACAATTGTTTTTAGAGTGCCTTGGATTGATGATCAAGGGCAGACTCAAGTAAACAGAGGCTTTAGAGTAGAGTTTAATTCTGCAATTGGACCTTATAAAGGTGGCTTACGTTTTCATCCATCTGTAAACTTAAGTATCTTAAAGTTTTTAGGTTTTGAGCAAGTATTTAAAAACTCTTTAACCACATTGCCAATGGGTGGTGGAAAAGGTGGATCTGATTTTGATCCAAAAGGAAAAAGTGATAATGAAGTTATGCGTTTTTGCCAATCCTTTATGTCTGAATTATTCAGACATATTGGCCCAAATACCGATGTGCCTGCTGGTGATATTGGTGTTGGTGGTCGTGAGGTAGGTTATATGTTTGGTCAATACAAACGATTACGTAACGAGTTTACAGGTGTTTTAACTGGTAAAGGAATTTCTTTTGGAGGATCGTTAATTCGTCCAGAAGCCACAGGTTATGGTTGTGTGTATTTTGCACAAAATATGTTAGCTACCAAAGGTGACTCCTTTAAAGGAAAAACAGTCGTTATTTCTGGATCTGGAAACGTAGCGCAATATGCTTGTGAAAAAGCTACTGAATTAGGTGGTAAAGTTGTAACTATGTCTGATTCTTCAGGTTATATTTACGATGAAGCTGGAATTGATGCTGAAAAACTAGCGCACGTTATGGATATTAAAAATGTTCAAAGAGGTCGTATTAGTGATTATTTAAACAAATATCCATCTGCAACATTCCATAGTGGTGAAAGACCATGGTCTGTGGCTTGCGATGTTGCCATGCCATGTGCCACTCAAAATGAGTTAAATGGAGACGAAGCAAACGCGTTAATTAAAAATAACGTTGTTGTGGTTGCAGAAGGTGCTAATATGCCTACTACTCCAGAAGCTATTGAAGCATTTCAAAAAGCAAAAGTTATGTTCTCACCAGGAAAAGCATCAAATGCTGGAGGTGTAGCAACATCTGGTTTAGAAATGAGTCAAAACTCATTACGTTATAACTGGACGCGTGAAGAGGTAGATGCTAAATTACATCAAATTATGGATGCTATCCATGAATCATGTGTTACCTATGGTACACAAGAAGATGGTTATATAGATTACGTAAAAGGTGCTAATGTTGCTGGTTTTGTAAAAGTAGCCGATGCTATGTTAGCTCAAGGTGTTGTTTAAAACAATCCCATAAATAATTTTTTTTGAAAAGCCTTCTAGTTTACTAG
>DIAL01000062.1:20179-27538 GCA_002414705.1 Flavobacteriaceae bacterium UBA5079 | reverse complement strand
ATGAATAATTCGCGTACGATTTTTTTTCAGCAATATCAAATTTTTCATTCAGCTTTTCAACGGTTGTTGTTTGCGGATTGGTGTTTGGCATTTCAATAAAAGAAGTAATACCACCTGCAATGGCTGCTTTGGATTCGCTTCCAATATCACCTTTATGTGTTAAACCTGGTTCTCTAAAATGAACTTGATCATCAATAACACCAGGTAATATATAATTTCCTTCGGCATCGATAACTTTAACGTTGGATGATTTTACGCTTATTAGAGGAGAAATCTCCTTAATAATATCATTTTCTATGTAAATATCACCTTCAAAAATAGCACCATCATTAACTATTTTTCCATTTTTAATCAATAAAGCTGTTGGTAAACTCATATTTATTTTTTTCTAAAAAAACTATTTATTTTCATACTAATAACCCCTAATATAGCTTCTGAAATAATGCCTCCACTCATTTTAGATTTCCCTTTGGAACGATCCGTAAAAATAACTGGTATTTCAACAATTTTAAACTGTTTCAGATAGGCTTTAAATTTCATTTCTATCTGAAAGGCGTAACCCACAAATTTAATACTATTAAGATCTATTGCTTCTAAAACTTCCCGTTTATAACACACAAAGCCTGCTGTGGTATCGTGTATTTTCATACGTGTAATGAATCGCACATATTTAGACGCAAAATAGGATAACAATATCCTACTCATTGGCCAATTAACAACATTTACACCTGTTACATAACGCGATCCAACAGCCAAATCGGCATGTTGTAAATGGCATGCATTATACAGGCGAATTAAATCATTTGGATTATGAGAAAAATCGGCATCCATTTCAAAAACATACTTGTATTCGCGTTCCAAACACCACTTAAATCCAGCAATATAGGCTGTTCCAAGTCCTGTTTTTTCTTGACGCTCTAACAAATGTAACTGCCTTGGATACTCTAATTGTAGTTCCTTAACTTTTTTAGATGTTAAGTCAGGTGAGTTATCATCTACCACTAATACATGAAACACTTTTTCTTGAGAAAAAACAGCTTCAATAATAGCTTCAATGTTCTCAATTTCGTTAAAAGTAGGAATGATGACAACAGTGTCTGGCATTACATGCGGTTATTTTTAGCAAATGTAAACTATTTAAAAGATACTTTTTTTTAAATATTCCTTAAAATATTAGATGCAAGTAGAATAATTTATAATAATTTTACAACATGCTTCGTAATATCATTTCAAACGATTTGTTTACCATATTAATTGTTATTGGACTTATTCTGATAGCTGTTTGCAAGGTTCTTTTTACCAAACGCTTTAATGATTTTATATTAGTTTTAGGAAACTCTAAGTATTTAAAAATCTATTCAAAGGATCAAAAATTTTTCGATGCTTTTGATGGACTGCTTTTTCTAAATTTTGTAATGGCAATTTCAATTTTTGGATTTATAAGCTATAATTATTTGGTTGCTGAAATAGATATAACAAAAATACTTTTATTAAAACTTACAGCAATAATTGCCATCGTTTTAATAATGAAAACATTAGTTGAAAGACTTATTGGAAGTGTTTTTGAGATTGATTTTTTAATAGATAATTATTTGTTTCAAAAAATAAGTTACAAGAATTTTTTAGGCATCATACTTATGCCATTAAATGCTATTATTATTTTTAGCGTTTCAATTACCAACCCACTTATATATGGTATTTGGGCTGTAATAGTATTCGTTTTTATTATTGGGATAATTACAACCGTTAAGACCTATCAAAATCTTATAAAACAGAACATGTTTTATTTTATTTTGTATCTTTGCGCACTTGAAATCGCACCTTATGTTATATTATACCAAATAGGTATGCATGATTAAGGATTCAAATTAAAGAAAATACCTATGAAAGTGAAAACAATTTTAGTATCTCAACCAGAACCTAAAATAGAAAATTCGCCATATTTTGATCTCCAGGAAAAACAAAAGGTAAAAATTGACTTTAGACCGTTTATACATGTAGAGGGCGTTGATGCAAAAGAAATTAGACAACAAAAAGTTGATTTATCTAAATATACAGCTATCATATTAACGAGCAGAAATGCCGTTGATCATTTTTTTAGAGTAGCTGATGAGATGCGCTTTAAGGTACCTGATAGCATGAAATATTTCTGTCAATCTGAAGCTGTTGCATATTACCTTCAAAAATATGTGGTTTATAGAAAGCGTAAAATTTATGTTGGAAAACGAAATTTTGCTGATCTATCTCCATTAATTAAAAAATATAAAGGCGAATCTTTTCTGTTACCAACAACAGACAAATTAAAGCCAGAAGTTCCAGAAACTTTAAATGGTTTAAGTGTTGAGTGGAAAGAAGCTATATTTTACAGAACCGTTATTAGCGACTTATCAGATTTAGCAAATGTTTACTACGATATTTTAGTGTTTTTTAGCCCTTCTGGAATTGAATCTTTATTTCATAATTTTCCTGACTTTAAACAAAATGACACGCGTATTGCTGTTTTTGGAAACACAACCATTAAGGCGGTAGAGGAGCATGGATTAAGAGTGGATATTTCGGCTCCTACACCAGAGACACCTTCGATGACCATGGCATTGGAAAAATACATTAAAGACGTTAACAAAAAGAAATAAGCTTTTAAAAGCAAAAAAAAAGCCCAATTGAAATTAATCAATTGGGCTTTTTACTTTTATGCTAAAACTAATTTAGTTAACAATTAGTTTTTTAGTAACCGTTTTAGTGCTTGTACTTACACGCATTAAATATACACCAGAAGATAATGCTCCAATGTTTAATCTGTTATTTCCGAAAGAAATAGTGTTAGAATGCATTAATTTTCCTGTAATATCATAAATACCCAAACGTGTATTTTCTTCTAAATTAGAAGAAATAGTAACAGTACCTTTTGCTGGATTAGGAAAGATAGAAAACACAGTAGCATTTGCTCTTTCAACACTTAAAGTGGCACATGCTGGTTCCGTTTCTACAAACGTACTTCCACCATCTATAATCCAAACGCCTAAATTAGGTTCCGTAGCATCATCTACAAAAATACAAGTTAAGCTACTGTTAAAATCAGATCTAAAAACGGTATTGGCATTATTACCATTTCTCATGTCTACAGATGTTAAGTTGTTGTTTCTTAAATTAACATTTGTAACAGAACCATTTGCAGACAAATCTATTGTTGCTAACGTTGCATTTTGGGCATTAAAAAGTAATAGAGCTGTATTTGTAGACAAATCAACCGTAGTTAACACAGTACCATAAATATTAACATTTTCCAAAGCCGTTAACCCTGTAACTGTCAGGCTACTAAAAACACCACACCCTTCAAAATTAATATCTGTAAGACTAACATTAGCTACTAAATTAGCCGTTGTTAATCCTGTGTTGTAAGATAAATTAAGTGCATCAATATTAATAAACGCTTCTAATCCTGTTAAGTCTGTTATTCCTTTATTTGGCAAACTTAAAGAACCTGTTGCTGCTATAGCATCTACAGTGAGTATACGGCCGTCTAAAATAGCTTCAGTATCGTAATTAAAATCAATTAAAGCCTGTTCAAAGGCTACGTCTGGAACACAGGTATAACCTGGAGCTGGCGTTACCGGGCACTGTGCATAAGTTAATGAATAAAAAGCCATAAAAATGACTAATAAATAAGTAGTTTTTTTCATAATAAATAGGTTTAATATTTAGCCAATAAAACTACAATATTAAACCTATTCAAACAAGTAAAACAACAATATTAACTAACCAAAATAATTGGTACGCAGTTTGTTATGATTTTACGCTTGGTGCTCCTGCCATAATCTCCGCATTTGCATATTCCTCAAATTTCTTGAAGTTTTCTTTAAATGAATCTGCTAATTTATAAGCAGTCTTGTAATACCCTTCATCATTATTCCATGTTGTTCTTGGACTTAAAACATCTGTTGGTACATTTGGACAAACACGAGGTTGTTGGACTCCAAAAACAGAATGCACATGATAGTTATCCTTGTTAGCAGCCTCCAGACTTCCATCCATTGCAGCTGTTATCATAGCACGCGTATATTTCAATTTCATACGTGTTCCAACACCATAGGGACCACCTGTCCAACCTGTATTTACTAACCAAACGTTGACACCAGCTTCTTGCATTTTTTTACTTAACATTTCAGCATACTTTGTTGGATGTAACGGCATAAAAGGCGCTCCAAAACAAGCAGAAAAACTTGGTAATGGCTCATCAATACCAGCTTCTGTTCCAGCTACTTTAGCTGTATAACCTGATATAAAATGATATGCTGCTTGACCTGGTGTTAATTTAGAAATAGGAGGCAATACACCAAAAGCATCTGCTGTTAAAAAGAAAATATTTTTAGGATTCTTCCCTATTGAAGGTACTTGAATATTATTAATATGCTCAATTGGATAGCTAACACGTGTATTTTGTGTAATGGTTGTATTCTCAAAGTCTACACGTCCTTCGGCATCCATGATGACATTTTCAAGAATAGCTCCTGGTTTGATGGCATTAAAAATATCAGGTTCATTTTCTTCAGAAAGATTAATAACTTTAGCATAACAACCACCTTCAAAATTAAAAACAGTGTTTTCTTTAGTCCAACCATGCTCATCATCTCCAATTAATCTACGATTTGGATCTGCAGACAATGTTGTTTTTCCAGTTCCTGATAATCCGAAGAAAATAGCTGTATCACCATCTTCACCTACATTAGCACTACAGTGCATTGGCAAGGTGTTTTTGAAAACTGGTAATATAAAGTTTAAAGCTGAAAAAATTCCTTTTTTAATTTCACCTGTATAGCCTGTTCCACCTATTAATGCAACTTTTCGTGTAAAATCTAGAATTGCAAAGTTGTGCTGACGGGTTCCATCTACATCAGGAACGGCCATAAAACCTGGCGCATTTACAACAGTCCATTCTGGTTTAAAATCCTTAAGTTCAGAAGCTTCTGGCCTTAAAAACATATTATAAGCAAACATATTGCTCCAAGGATATTCAGTGATAACACGAATATTTAATCTATAATTATCATCAGCGCACGCATAACTATCTCTAACAAAAACTTCTTTTTCAGATAAATAATCGGTTACTTTTTTATATAATTTTTCGAAGGCATCAGATTCAAATGGGATATTAATATTTCCCCACCAAACACGATTTTCGGTAATCGCATCTTTAACAATAAAACGATCTTTTGGAGAGCGTCCTGTAAATTCACCAGTATTAACAGCTATAGCTCCTGATGAAGCTTCAACGCCTTGGCCTTTTTCAATAGTAAGTTTGTGTAGTTGTTCTGATGATAATTGATATTGAACTTTAGCATTTTTAATTCCATAATTTTCTAACGAAATCGTTTTCGATGCTTGAGTATGATCTATCATAATAATATGTGTTGTTTAGTCTGCAAAATTAAACATTATTTTATTCTATGCACTTAATTTTTAGAATTTTCAAAGTTGTTTTTCAAAAACTTTATTAACAATAGTAGCCATGAAATAATTAATAATAAACCACCAATTGGTGTAATAAATCCTATGGTTTTAAAATCAAATACAGATAAGTTATTAGTTGCCAACCCATAAATAGACCCTGAAAACAATAATATTCCTAACAAAATTAAATAAAAAATAACCTGTTTAGTTCTAGCACTAACAACTGATGTACTACCTAAAAAAAGCAACAATAACGCATGATACATTTGGTACCGCACACCTGTTTCAAAAGTCGCAATTTGTTCCACGGAAATTAATTCTTTTAAACCATGCGCACCAAAAGCGCCCAAAACAACACCTGTTAAACCTAAAAAAGCGCCTAAACTTAATACCTTACTGTTCATATTAATTTGTAAATTGAGTTTTTATAACAATTACTATTTCATACTTTCGTGATAACAAAAATACTCAACATATTTCATTATGCGAAAGATATTACTCATTGGTGCTGGAAAATCCGCATCCTACCTTATAAAATATTTACTTGAAAAATCTAAAGAAGAAAATCTATTGATAATCGTTGGCGATGTAAATTTTATGCATGCTAAAAAATTAATCAATAATCACGAAAATGCCCAAGCCATTATGTTGGACGTTTTTGACAAACAATCACGACAAAGCGCTATTCAAAATTGTGACATTGTAATTTCCATGTTACCTGCTCGCTATCATATTGAAGTTGCTCATGACTGTATTTCCTTCAATAAAAACATGGTAACAGCTTCCTATATTAGTGATGAAATGCACAAACTAGACAAAGCTGCTCATGATAAAGGCTTAATTTTCATGAATGAAATTGGCGTTGATCCTGGAATAGACCATATGAGTGCTATGCAGGTTATTGACAGAATTCGAGATGCTGGTGGAAAAATGATTCTCTTTGAATCCTTCACAGGTGGTTTAGTTGCTCCTGAAAGCGATAATAATTTATGGAATTATAAATTCACATGGAACCCAAGAAACGTGGTAGTTGCTGGACAGGGTGGTGCTGCAAAATTTTTACAAGAAGGCACGTATAAATACATTCCTTACAACCGATTATTTAGAAGAACCGAATTTCTAGATGTTGAAGGCTATGGTCGTTTTGAAGGTTATGCCAATCGTGATTCTTTAAAATACCAATCCGTTTACGGATTAAATGATGTTAAAACGTTGTACAGAGGCACCATGCGTCGTGTTGGTTTTAGTCGTGCATGGAATATGTTTGTTCAATTAGGCATGACAGATGACAGCTACACGATTGATGATAGTGAAAACATGAGCTACCGCGATTTTGTAAATGCATTTTTAGCTTACAGCCCAACAGATTCTGTTGAATTAAAATTCCGCCATGCTTTAAAGATTGATCAAGATGATATAGTTTGGGACAAACTTTTAGAATTGGATCTATTTAATGGCAACAAACGAGTAGATTTAAAAAAAGCAACACCTGCTGAAATTCTTCAAAAAATATTAATGGATAGCTGGACATTAGCTAAAGAAGACAAAGATATGATTGTTATGTATCATAAATTTGGTTATGAATTAAACGGCGAAAAACACCAGATAGATTCAACCATGGTTACCATAGGCGAAGACCAAACATACACTGCTATGTCTAAAACTGTAGGACTTCCCGTTGCTATTGCTACACTTGCTATTTTAAACGAGAAAATCACGACTCCTGGTGTGCAAATGCCTATTACTAAAGAAGTATATGAGCCTATTTTGAAGGAATTAGAGTCGTATGGAATTGCATTTAAGGAAACCGAAGTGCCTTATCTAGGCTACAATCCACTGAATTTATAAGAATTTTTGCTCCTGAAGTTTTCCGAATTATGAAAATAAACAACAACGAAATAACTATTGATG
>DIAL01000062.1:18624-20086 GCA_002414705.1 Flavobacteriaceae bacterium UBA5079 | reverse complement strand
TAACTATTGATGGTATTGATAAAACTATCTTACGTGCTTTAATGAGCGATGCCAGAACACCTGTTTTGGAGATTGCGCGTGAAGTCGGTATTTCTGGAGCAGCAATTCATCAACGGCTTCGGAAACTAGAAAAATCAGGCATTATTTCAGGGTCTAAATTTGTAATAAACCCGAAAGTTCTAGGCTATACAACGATGGCTTTTATTGGCATATATTTAGATAAAGCCATGAGTAATCCAGAAGCTGTAAAACAATTACAGAAAATTCCTGAAGTTTTGGAGTGTCATTACACAACAGGAAACTGGAGTATTTTTATCAAAATACTCTGTAAGGACAATGAACATTTAATGCATTTACTAAATAAGGACATACAGTCTATTTCAGGTGTTTCCCGTACAGAAACCTTTATCTCCTTGAATCAGCAAATTGACAGACAAATAAAGATATAAAAAAAAGCTCCTGAATACTCAGGAGCTTTTTGTTAACAAAAACACATTTTTTTAATCGCGACCACCAAATACTTGAAGTGCCCAGTATATTAAAGATGCTAAAGCACCAATAGCAGCTACTAAGTACGTTCTAGCTGCCCATTTAAGTGCATCTTCAGCAGCAGCATGTTCATCAGGTGTTACCATGTGTTTATTTTCTAACCAAGCCAATGCACGATTACTGGCATCATATTCAACTGGCAATGTAACAAAACTGAATATTGTTGCCAATCCCATCATGATTACTCCTGCAACTGCCACGTACCAACCAAGTCCTACACCAGCCGCTCCTCCTAAAACCAAACCTCCTATAACTAACCATTGGGACATACCAGATGATACACTAACCACTGGCACCAATTTGGAACGCATTGTTAACCATTCATAGGCTTGTGCATGCTGAACAGCGTGACCACATTCGTGCGCTGCAACTGCTGCTGCAGCCGCATTGCGTTGGTTGCAAACCGATTCACTTAAGTTTACTGTTTTGTTTTTAGGGTTGTAATGATCTGTTAATTGGCCAGGTGTTGAAATAACAGCAACATCCGTAATACCATTATCAAGCAACATCTTTTCTGCTATTTCTTTTCCGCTCATCCCATTTTTTAAATGGACTTGGGAATAGGTTTTAAATTTTCTTTTTAATTGACTACTCACCAACCAGCTTACTAAAGCTATGGCTCCAATTAATATATAATATCCTATCATGTGTTTTCTTAATTTAAAGGTAAATTTACGAGATGTATAGCAAATAACAAGCCAAATATTCGTTAAGAAATTTTGTCAGCTTTTTGTGTTCTCAATACATCCCGATTTATTATCGGGACACTCGAACTGACGTCCGGATTCATAAACATGGCGTCACTTCGAGTGATCTCGAGGCACGAGAGATTGTATCGAGAAGTTAACCAACTATATTTACAATCTTCCCAGGAACAACAATCACTTTTTTAGGTGTTCTCCCTTGTAATTGT
>DIAL01000062.1:6125-18540 GCA_002414705.1 Flavobacteriaceae bacterium UBA5079 | reverse complement strand
GTAATTGTTCTTGGGTTTTTTCGTGAGCCATGACGGTCTTTTCAATATCGTCTTTACTCATATCCATTGGCAACTCTAAAGTAAAACGCATTTTACCATTGAATGAAATAGGATAGTTTTTAGAGCTTTCTACCAAATGGGTTTCATCAAACTGTGGAAAAGCGACTGTTGAAATAGATTCATTATAACCTAATTGATTCCATAATTCTTCTGAAATATGTGGCGCGTAAGGCGACATTAAAACAACAAGTGGTTCCAAAATAGCACGACTCGTACATTTTTGTGCTGTTAGCTCGTTAACCGCAATCATAAAGGTAGAAACAGAGGTGTTGAATGAGAAATTCTCAATATCTTCTTCTACTTTTTTAATGGTTTTGTGTAATGTTTTTAGAGCTTCTTTTGTTGGTTCAGAATCGGTTACTTTAATACCATTATCATCTACATATAATTTCCAGAGTTTTTTAAGAAACCCATGAACACCTGTAATTCCTGCTGTATTCCAAGGCTTATATTGTTCTAAAGGACCCAAAAACATTTCGTACAAACGCAAACTGTCTGCGCCATAATCTTCGCAAATACTGTCTGGATTGACCACGTTGTATTTGGATTTGGACATTTTTTCGACGTCTCTCTCAACTGTCACCTTTTCGATTTCTTTTACAACTACAACATTGTCATCAATAAATTTAGCATGCTTAAATTCTGGTCTCCATTTTCTAAATTTTGAAACATCAAGTTCATTTGAAGAATTTACAAAACTCACATCAACATGTATTCTGCTAAAAGTAGGTTTATCAGTTCCTGTAACATCTAATATTCTTTTTAAAGCTAGTTGATGGTTTTCATGGCTATTAAAACCATCTACAGTCTCTTTTGAAAGAAAAACATCTTGTCGTTCGTTAACTCTATAAACAAAAGCACTTGTCCCCAAAATCATTCCTTGGTTAATCAGCTTTTTAAAAGGTTCTTCGACACCTACAAAACCTCTATCTTTCATAAACTTCACCCAAAAGCGTGAGTATAATAAATGTCCGGTTGCGTGTTCGCTTCCACCAATGTATAAATCCACATTTTCCCAGTATTTGAGTGCGTCTTCACTTGCAAAATCCAAGTCGTTATTCGCATCCATATATCTAAAGAAATACCACGAACTTCCTGCCCAACCTGGCATGGTATTGAGCTCTAAAGGAAATACAGTTTCATTATCTATCAACTGATTACTGACCACGGAACACTGTTTTGTGTCCCAAGCCCAAACATCAGCACGACCTAAAGGAGGCTCGCCTGTTTCGGTTGGTAAATATTTCTCAACGTCAGGTAAACGGATTGGTAAATGCGCTTTATCAATCATTTGTGGCATGCCGTTTACGTAATACACTGGAAAGGGTTCGCCCCAATAGCGTTGTCTAGAAAAAACCGCATCACGTAAACGGTAATTGGTTTTACCTTCACCTTGGCCAATTTTCTCTAATTCGAAAATAGCGCGTTTCATGGCTTTTTTATATGGCAAGCCATTTAAGAAATCGGAATTCGTAATGACTGTTTTTTCTTTATCTGCAAATGCTTCTTCAGAAATATCTACACCTTCAAAAATATTTGGAATCGGAATATTAAAATGTTTTGCAAACGCATAATCACGCTGATCGCCACATGGCACTGACATAACGGCTCCTGTTCCGTAGCCTGCTAAAACATAATCGCCAATCCAAATTGGAATCGATTCTTTGGTAAACGGATGTTCCGCATAAGCACCTGTAAAAGCACCAGAAATAGTTTTTACATCTGCCATACGATCGCGTTCGCTGCGTTTGGCTGTTTTTTCTATATAAGCCTCAACCTCGGTTTTTTGAGTATCTGTTGTTATTTGCGCAACGAGTTCGTGTTCTGGCGCTAATGTCATAAAACTCACTCCAAAAATAGTATCTGGTCTGGTTGTGAAAACGGATATATCCCATCCTAAATCCTTCCCTAGGGGAAGGACTTGCTTACTCTTGAGGGATTCTCTTTGCTCTAATTCTGCACTGATTTTATTTAATACGTCGTTGGTATTTCCTAAAACTTCTTCGTTAGTGAAACGAATTACCTTGTACTCTTCGTTTTCTAATCTGACTGTTCTTTCATGATCAGCTTCCAATTGAAAATCGTGAATTTTACCGTCGACCTCAACAATCAATTTTTTATCAAGACAGACAAAATCAACAATAAAATCTTCAATAAGGTGTTGCTGTCTGAACTTTGATTCTAATTTTTTACCTCTCAAACATTCCCATAAAGCTGCTTCCGCCTGCGTTGGATTTGCTCGCATTTCTTTAGCGCGATCAATTAATAAGTGTGAATTATTTCCGCCTGTCATATAACCAGCACGTTTTTTAGTATCTGATGTCTCTTCCCCTTTGGGGAAGGATAGGATGGGGAATGTAACACTAGCACCAATAGATTTCCCAATCCAGTTACGTTGACTTTCCTTTAATGAATCTGTCCAATCAATGGTATCTAAACCTTGTAATAACCGTTCGGCATAAGCTGATATACGCATAGACCATTGGGTCATTTTTTTACGCATTACCGGATGACCACCACGTTCGGAAACACCATTGACAATTTCATCATTGGCTAAAACGGTTCCCAAAGCGGGACACCAATTGACTTCGGTTTCTGCTAAATAGGTTAATCGATATTGTAATAGTATGTCTTGTTTTTTTTCTGAAGAAAAGGCGTTCCATTCATTAGCTGAAAAGGTTTCAACCTCATCATCACAAACGGCATTTACATGCGTATTTCCTTCTGAAGCAAATTTAGAAATTAAGGTTTCAATAGATTCTGCTTTATTTGCATCATTATTATACCACGACTCGAATAATTGAATAAAAATCCATTGCGTCCATTTGTAATAACTCGGATCTGATGTTCTGACTTCCCGACTCCAATCGAATGAAAACCCAATTTGATCTAACTGACGTCTGTATGTTTTTATGTTTTCTTCAGTTGTTAAAGCTGGATGCTGACCCGTTTGAATAGCATATTGTTCCGCAGGTAAACCAAAACTATCATAGCCTTGTGGATGCAAGACATTAAACCCTTTATGCCTTTTATAACGTGCATAAATATCAGAAGCTATATAACCTAAAGGATGACCAACGTGCAAACCTGCTCCACTTGGATACGGAAACATATCCAACACGTAATATTTTGGTTTATCAGATTGGTTTTCGGCTTTAAACGTTTGGTTTTCTGCCCAATATTTTTGCCACTTGGCTTCTATGTCGTTGAAATTGTATTGCATCTGTCTTTTTTCTACTTATAAAGGCGCAAATTTAAACTTATTATAACAATGTTGAAAGTTTAAACGTTGTAATCAGCAAGGAATAGGATTTCTTTTATATTTTTACAGCATTAACCCATTGTATTTATGAGTTCATCTTTTGATAAGTATCAAAAACGCCGATTAATATCCTCGTATTTTTCGGTTGTATTAAGTATTGGCTTGGTTTTATTCCTGTTAGGTTTATTAGGCATGCTGGTATTGAATGCTAAAAAAGTGTCTGATCATTTTAAAGAACAAGTTGTTGTTACTATTTATTTAAAAGACACAGCTAAAGAAGTCGAAACGAAACAACTCGAAAAAAGCTTGGCAATGTCTGATTATGTGAAATCGACTGAATTTGTTTCTAAAGAGCAAGCTGCCGAATCTATGAAAGCTGAAAACGGTGAAGATTTCATGGCTTTTCTTGGTTATAATCCGCTACAAAACTCCATTGACGTTCATGTAAAAGCCGATTTTGTTACAGCTGAACAATTAGATGGCATTGCCCAAGAAGCATTGACCAAAAGCTTTGTAGATGAAGTTCGCTACGATAATGATTTGGTGAATTTGATGAATGATAATGTGAAAAAAATCAGTTTTTGGATTTTAGTTATCAGTGGTTTATTTACACTTATTGCTGTTTTATTAATTAATAGTTCAATCCGTTTATCGGTTTACTCCAAACGTTTTACCATTAAAACCATGCAAATGGTTGGTGCAACCAAACAGTTTATTAGACGTCCTTTTGTTTGGAAAAGTGTACGTTTAGGTGTTATTGGAGCCATTTTAGCTATGATAGGAATGGCTGTAGTTTTATACTATATTAACCAAACCTTTCCAGAACTGGAATTATTAAATAACCATGTTTTATTAGGACTATTATTTGCAGGTATTTTTGTGCTAGGTATTATTATTACTTGGATTAGCACCTTTATTGCTACACAACGTTTCCTAAACTTAAAAACCGACCAACTGTATTATTAAACATGAAGAAAGGAACTATTTTAGCAGCCATTTTGGCCTTTGTGCTCGGATTTTTCGGATTAATTGCCATAAACGATTTGTTTATTAAAGATCCACAACTAAAAGATTCTGCGGTTCAAACAGTTATTATTACTGAAATACGTGAAGGCACAACCAACGATATCGTTTTTACGGATAGCCAAGGTGATATGTATTATATAAATCGCGGATTAGAACATGGCTTAATTTTATATTCTCTTAACGCAAAAGTTTTAAATAAAACAGTTACTTTGCATTTGCCGAAAAATTGGCTCGGCACATCAGAACATATTGCACAATTAACTGTAAATGATGTTATTATTTTTACAGAATTTACATCAGAAGTTGAAAATTCTGAAAATTAATTAAAATTATGGGCGAACAAAAACGTAAAGAAGACTCACAAGCCGAATTTGTATTCGGAAGGAAAAATTACAAATTCATGATAATTGGACTAGCCGTAATTGGTTTAGGTTTCATTCTCATGTCTGGTGGTGGAAGCGATGATCCCAACGTTTTTAATCCAGAAATATTCAATTTTCGCCGCATTCGTTTAGCACCAACGTTAATATTACTTGGTTTTGCTATTGAAGTATATGCTATTTTATTGAATCCAAATAAAAAATAAGTCATTTAAAAAATGCTTTTTAGGTTACTACCTCAATTTTAATATTTTTGCCCTATGGATATAACCGATTCAATTATTCTAGGTGTCATTCAAGGTCTTACCGAGTTTCTACCAGTTTCATCTAGTGGACATTTAGAGCTTGGAAAAGCTATTTTGGGAGACAGTTCCATTCCTAAAGAAAGCTTACTATTTACCGTAGTTTTACACTTTGCAACCGCTTTGAGTACCATGGTTGTATTTAGAAAAGATATTTGGTTACTACTAAAAGGTGTTATAAAATTTGAATGGAACGAAGACTTACAATTTGTATCTAAAATTGCGCTTTCCATGATTCCTGCTGTTATTGTAGGACTCTTTTTTGAAGAACAACTAGAAAGTCTTTTTGGAGCCAATATTTTATTAGTTGGCTGCATGCTTTTAGTAACGGCTGCGCTACTATTTTTAGCTGACAAAGCTAAAGACACGCATAAAAAAGTAAGTTTTAAAAACGCATTCATTATTGGTATTTCACAAGCCATTGCTATGCTTCCAGGTATTTCACGCTCTGGAGCTACCATATCAACTTCGGTATTATTGGGAAACGATAAAACACGAGCTGCACGTTTTTCATTTTTGATGGTTGTACCACTTATTTTTGGAAAAATTGCCAAAGATCTTTTAAGTGGCGAATTGACTTATGAAGCATCTAATTTCACTTATTTAAGCGTTGGGTTTATAGCTGCTTTTGTGGCTGGACTTTTTGCTTGTACCTGGATGATTTCCCTTGTAAAGAAAAGTAAACTTTCCTATTTTGCCATATATTGCGCTATTGTTGGCGTAATTGCTATTATTTATACACTCGCCAATTAACATGAAAACTGCTGAAGATTTCCAAGCTGGACAAATATTATTAATAGATAAGCCGTTACACTGGACCTCCTTTCAAGCTGTGAATAAATTGCGTTGGGAAATACGTCATGCTTTCAATATTAAGAAAATAAAAGTCGGTCATGCTGGAACTCTAGATCCATTAGCAACTGGTTTATTGATTATTTGTACCGGAAAAATGACCAAGCAAATCAATACTTTTCAAGGTCAGGACAAAGAATATACAGGCACCATTGTTTTAGGTGGAACAACTCCATCCTACGATCTGGAAACAGAAATTGATAAAACGTTTCCAACCGAACATATTACGGAAGATTTAATTCACGAAGCCACAAAACAATTTATTGGCGAGATTGACCAATTTCCTCCCGTTTTTTCAGCTATTAAAAAAGAAGGTAAACGCTTGTATGAATTTGCACGCGCTGGTGAGGATGTCGAAATTAGTTCACGACGCATTCAAATTTTAACTTTTGAAATTACTAAAATTGATGGTTTAAATGTTGCGTTTCGTGTGGTTTGTAGTAAAGGCACATACATTCGTTCTTTGGCTCATGATTTTGGAAAAGCCTTAAATTCTGGTGCGCATTTATCGGTTTTACGACGGACTAAAATTGGCGATTTCCATGTAGATGATGCCCTGTCACCTGAAACCTTTATAGAAAGCTTAACAACCAAGTAGCTTCTTTTTACGTATATTAAGTTGATAATTTTTTCTTAAAAAAGACATTTACACGTATTGTATATTTCAGATAAACATAAAGCGCTTTTCATTTCTGGTTTAATTTCAGCAACGGTTTTAATGATGCTATTCAGTTTTCAAATCACTCAACATGGTGAAAAACTAGCCGAAAGTTATTATGCAATAGAACCAAAAACAGCTGAAGAATTAGAAGCTGAAGTGTTAGAAAAAATGGCTACTGAACTGACTGAAAAGGCAGAAACCAATAAAGCTTTTAACGACACTGAAAATTATAAGAAATTTGCGCAAGCCTACCAACCTATTGCGCCTCCTAGAGATTACGAATTTACCAAACCAGACTCTCCAACAGAAGAAAGTACAAGCAAAAAAACTGGAACTGGATCAGTTTCTGAAATAAATGAAGATGTATTATCATCTTTTAATAATGCGAATGCTGTACTTAAACAACAGCAAGGAAAATCATCGTCTCAATCGGTGAACAAAAAAAGTTCCATGCATTATTCACTAGTAAATAGAACGCATACATATTTACCAACGCCTATTTATTTGTGTGATACTGGTGGTAAAGTGGTGGTTAATATTACGGTTAATAATAAAGGTGATGTTATAAAATCAGCCATTAACACAGCCGCTTCAACTGATAATGATTGTTTACACGATCATGCTTTAGAATATACAAACGCATCGCGTTTTAACATAGATAATTCTAAAAAAACACAACTCGGCTCTATTACGTTTTATTTTGAAGGCAAAAATTAAACACCCAACATTTGTAGTAAATCTTCAATTGTACTTTGACCTTTATCCTTATTATACCAGCCTTGTAAATCTTCTTTAAATTCGGGTGTTATCATACCGTGTTTCGCTTTATAATCGGCAACTAATTTCGTTGCAGCAACTGGACGTGGTCCAAATGTATTAAGCACCTCACCCGTTTCAGAGTCTATCATAATTAATTTAGGAATGGATTTTCCGCCATTCGTCAAAAACTGATTCATTAAATCATCATTCGTATCGCGTAACACTAATTTCAAAGTAATGTTTTCTGATTGCTCTGCTAATTTAGCTATTGCAGGAACCACATGGGCAGCATCACCACACCAACTTTCTGTAATAACTATCCAAGTCACATTACCTTTAAAATTAGCCAAACGTGTTAACGTGCTTTCAGACAATTTAATGGTTTTATCCCAACGTTTCATCCGTTTATCATTCAGCATGGTATAATTTGCCATAGCTTCAGATTTGTCATTTCCAGTTGTTGACTCTTTCGCCACCAAATCAATCACCAAATCGCGATAATCGGTATAATTATAGCCCGTTTTTAAACTTGTTTTAATAATATCTAAAATTTGTGTGTCGTTTAATGTGTCCATAGAATATATTTCATTTAATCTAGTTACAAAGGTATGATGCCTTATTTTATTATATGTAACCAATATTACTTAACCAAAAGTAACAGGAATTAATTACTGGGTTTATGATTTATGTCATATCTATGTCTATCTTTAAGTTGAAAACTTACAATTCAAATTCTAATGACAAAACATAAATGTAATTGGTGTGTTGGTAACGATTTATACGAAGCCTATCACGACGAAGAGTGGGGAATTCCTGTTCATGATGATGACATATTTTTCGAATTTTTAGTTCTGGAAACCTTTCAAGCTGGTTTGAGTTGGATTACTATTTTAAAAAAACGCGAGCATTTCAGAAGCGCTTTTGATAATTTCAACTATAAAAAGATAGCCAATTATGAGCAGCCAAAAATTGATAGTTTATTGCAAGATACTGGCATTGTTAGAAATAAACTAAAAGTAAATGGAACCGTAACTAATGCGAAATTATTTATGGACATTCAAAACGAATTTGGCAGTTTTAGCAATTATATCTGGAAGTTTGTTGATGGAAAACCAATAACAAACAAAGTTGTAAATTATAAAGAAGCACCTACAACTACAGCTATTTCAGATGCCGCTAGTAAAGACTTAAAAAAGCGTGGTTTTAAGTTTGTTGGCTCTACGGTTATGTATGCATTTATGCAGGCTACAGGTTTGGTGAATGACCATGAGGTTGACTGTTATAGGTGTGAAGAGGTTTAAAAGAATACCGTTTTTATTTAAAATTTTTTTTATAAAAAACAGCTACTCAATAAAATTTCACTTCAAATATTCCAAAAACGCATCTCTCGAAATATCTTCTGCACCCAATCGTTCCAAATGATTGGTATACACCTGGCAATCTATTAATTGATAATTGGTGTTTTGAATGAAGGTGATGAATGCCACTTTACTGGCATTGCTAACTTTGGCAAACATACTTTCACCACAGAAAATGCCATTACCTAAATCTATACCATAAAATCCGCCAACCAATTCATTATCCTGCCAAACCTCAACAGATTTAGCATAACCAGCTTGATGTAAGTCGTTATAAGCCGTAATCATGCTATCTGTAATCCAAGTACCTGCTTGACCGTCTCGTTTGGTGTTAGAACATTGGGTAATAACCTGATTAAAATCTTGATTAATAGACACGGTAAAATCAGCATTTCGCAATACCTGTTTCATACTTTTAGACACTTTTAATTTTTCAGGAAACAGCACAAAACGTGGATTTGGCGACCACCATAAAATAGGCTGATTATCTTCAAACCAAGGGAAAATTCCCGATTGATAGGCAAGTAATAATCGTGGAACAGATAAATCACCATCAATAGCTAGCAATCCGTCTTCACTAGCTTGTGAAACGGGTGGAAACCATAAGTTTTGATTTAGAAATTGCATAAGTGAATAAGTTATAAAAAAAAGACTGTCTGAAAAGCTTAACTAAACGTCATTCATCCTTTTTTAAGGGATAATGGGAAATTGAAACAAGTTCAATTTGACGCAAAATTCACTTTTGAGACAGCCTGATTATATAGGCAATTTAACCAAAATTTAGAATGGTAAATCGTCGTTATCTTCTTCGTTTAAATTATCCGCAGGTGCAAAAGCTTGTGCAGGTGGTACTGGTGGCATTTCAGGATTAGAAGCGTCTGCTTGTGCTGCTTCAATTCGCCATCCTTGTATAGAGTTGAAATATTTGGTTTCACCTTGTGGGTTAACCCATTCTCTACCACGTAAATTAATACTAATTTTTACTTGTTGTCCAACTTGAAAACTGTTTAATAAATCCGTTTTATCTTGAACAAATTCTACCATAATATGCTGTGGGTACTGCTCTTCTGTTGTAACGACTACTTCTCTTTTTCTAAAGCCATTGCCACCAAACGATTGTGTCTCTCCAATAACTTTAATTCTTCCTTGTACTTCCATTGTTAAATTTAATTTTCTGTGTTATGATAATAATATTTTCCAGGCACTATCTAGATCGCCGAAGCTTAAATAGTTTTGTGCCAATTTATGTTTGTCTCTATGATTTGCCTCTTTAATATTTGGGTAATTCTGACTTACCGATTCTAAAAATTCTTGAACAACTTCTACTGTTGGCAAATTTTCAACATTGCCTAACATCCCTAATTCATTTCCGGTTAAAATCATGCTATTTTTTACATGATCTGGCATTTGGTCTACACCAATTCCTAGAGTTGATAAGGGTTTCGGAATTTCAAAAAAACCACTTTTAGCGCGACTGTAATAACTACCACCTGCTCTGGCTACTAAATCTAGCTTTTCTTGATTAATTTGTCCGTTTTCATCCAAAACATCTTCATCTATATGAAGTTTTACAACCTCACAAATAACCAAATTTCCAGCACCTCCTTCTGTTCCTAATTGAACGACTTCATTTACCTTACATTCAAATTGAACAGGAGATTCTGCTACTCGAAATGGTTTTACTAAATCCGCTTTTAACATACTAAAACCAGCTTTTTCAAATTCGTTGACACCCAATGGGTATTCCGTGCTACTTAATGACATTTGATGAACCATATCAAAACTTACCACATTAATAACCACTTCTTTGGTTGCTAAAACATTTTCTAGCGTGTGCTTTGTGGTATTATCACGAACGCGACGAGCTGGCGAAAAAATAAGAATTGGCGGATTTGCACTAAACACATTAAAGAAACTAAAAGGTGATAGATTAGGATTACCATCCTTATCAACCGTACTAGCAAAGGCAATAGGTCTGGGTGCTATAGCACTTAACAAATAACCGTGTAACTTGCCTGTGGATAATTCTTTAGGTTCGTATGAAATCATGAAAACTTTATTATTTTGCACAAATGTAATTAATCTAATAGCGAACTAAAAACGATTTGGTTATCATATCACACAATATTATTAACAGATTTCCATTATATTAACATTCCAAAATATACTTATGCTTTTTTCTAAATATCGAAATCTTACACGCTGGATTATTGTAGCAGCCAGTTTTGTTATTATATCCTTGATTCTGTGGAATACCTTTGTGTTTTTTCAACATTTTAAAGAAGAACAACGAAAAAAAATGGATGTTTGGGCAGCGGCTCAAAGTGATATCTCACAGAATTTTTTAGATGATAATTTAAACCCTGTTTCATCTAAAGTTTTTTTTGATACAAAATATGACAATCCTATGATTGTGGTTAGTGAAAACAATATGGTTAGTTCTTTTCGAAATATTGATAGCACTAAACTTTCTAATTCAACATATACTAAAAAACTGATTGCTCAATTTAAAGAAGAAAACACACCTATTGAATTGTCTTATTTTGACTCTGAATTAAATAAGAAAGTTAGTATGGGAATATTATTTTATGGAAATTCCCCATTAATAAATAAACTCAAATACTACCCACTCGCTTTATTACTAATTATAATTTTATTTGGAGCCGTTGCCTACTTTTTCTACCGAAGCACCAAAATTGCGACACAAAATAAATTATGGTCTGGTATGGCAAAAGAAACAGCGCATCAAATTGGCACGCCTTTATCTTCATTGATTGGCTGGACAGAAATACTAAAAACTGAAAACGTAAATCCTGAATATATTCTAGAAATAGAAAAAGACATTAGTCGCCTGCAAACCATCACTGAACGTTTTAGTAAAATAGGCTCCTTACCTAAACTGGAAAAGGCCGATATTGTTGCTGAAACTTTAGAATCTTATGATTATTTAAAAACACGTTCGTCCAAGCTGATAGAATTTGAAATTTTCGTTCCAGAAAATCCCATATATGTACTGTTAAACAAACAACTTTTTAGTTGGACCATAGAAAATTTAGTGAAAAACGCAATTGATGCCATGAAAGGTAAAGGGAAATTAGTTATTGCAATTTCGCAGTTGGAAGACAACGTAAAAATAACCATAACAGATAGCGGAAAAGGACTGACTAAAAGTCAATTTAAACGTATATTTGACACTGGATTTACAACAAAAAAACGTGGTTGGGGATTAGGATTATCATTAGCCAAACGCATCATTGAAGAATTCCATAACGGAAAAATTTACGTGCTTGAATCAGAAATTGACAAAGGAACCAGCATGCAAATTCTTTTAAAAACTACATAAATTGAGTATGGAAGATAGATTTATAACCATCAAAGAAGTTGCCATTAATAATAATTGTCCCGAATGTTATAATACCAATGGTTTGCATTTTACATTCAAACAAAAATTTGTGGAAACTCGCTTTTATAAATCGTTAACTACTGAAACAGCGCAAGAACTTTTTTGTAAAACCTGCGAATCTGTAATTTACCCTGTAAATTGGTCCGATGATATTGATCGTGTTTTCAAGTATCAACAACGTGCTTTTACACCAAAAAATGCGTCCTTTAAATTAAAGAAAACAGCTTGGATTGCAATTGGTATTTTAGTAGGAATTATTGCTATTGGAATTGTTGTTACCGTATTATTAAACTAACTTATAGGTAAGAACGAATAGCTTCTGCTACAGTTTCAAAATCTTTTTCTGTTAACT
>DIAL01000062.1:0-5919 GCA_002414705.1 Flavobacteriaceae bacterium UBA5079 | reverse complement strand
CTTCTGTTAACTTTTCTTTAGAAATAAAACGTGCATCTTCCATGGTATTCAAAGGAATTAAATGCACATGTGCGTGTGGAACTTCCAATCCTATAACCGTCATTCCAACACGTTTGCAAGGCACAGCTTTTTCTATGGCAATGGCAATTTGTCTGGAAAACTCTAATAAGCCATGATAGGTTACCTCATCCAAATCAAACAACTTATTAACTTCCTGCTTTGGAATACAGAGCGTATGTCCTTTGGCGTTTGGGTTAATATCCAAAAAGGCGAAATAATCGTCCGTTTCCGCAATTTTATAACACGGAACTTCGCCATTAATAATTTTTGTGAATAATGTTGCCATAATTTGCTATTGATATACCTGTAAATATAAAAAGATTCCCGCTTTAAGGGAATCTTTTTAGGATTAATTTCGTGTTTACTGTTTTCTATCTTCCAAACTGTAGACGAAGATATTTGTTATCTAGATATTTCTAAAACATCAAATTTCATAACACCGTTTGGCACTTGCACTTCGGCAACTTCGCCAACGGATTTTCCTAATAAGCCTTTTCCAATTGGTGAGTTAACTGATAATTTGCCAGACGCTAAATCGGCTTCACCATCGGCAACCAAGGTATAAGTCATTTCCATACCATTGGTCTGATTTTTTATACGCACTTTAGAAAGCACTAATGCTTTAGTATTATCTAGTTGCGATTCATCAATAAGCCTAGCTCCTGCTAAAGCGCTCTCTAATTTAGAAATTTTCATTTCCAACATACCTTGGGCTTCCTTGGCAGCATCATATTCAGCATTTTCACTTAAATCGCCTTTATCTCGAGCTTCGGCAATGGCTTGAGACGCTTTAGAACGCTCAACATCTTTTAATTGACGTAACTCATCACGTAATTTCTTTAATCCTTCGGGTGTATAATAAGATGCTTTACTCATAACTTCATGGTTTATAATAATAAAAGATGCTGAAAACATATATAGTTTGCACCAAATCTGTTCAGCATAAAAAAATCCCGCTTGCACGAGATATAAGTACAAAGCTACACAATTTTTTTGATTTTAGTAAGTTTAAGACTTGTTAAAAATATGACAAGTAGCTTGCTTTTAATTGGTTTGAATAGCGTGTTGCAGGTCAGTTAAATATACGAAATTTTTATTTCACTTGTGTTTTTATCGTAAATTGCACCCAATAAATACCCAGTTATGAGACATGTACTTTTCTTTGTTTTTGCATCTTTAATTTTTACATCTTGTAATAAAAATGATGATGACATGGTTCGCCAAAATGAATTTTTACCAAATTACACCTTTGATACTGTTAATTTAATAAACACCAATTTACCTCAGTATAGTGATATGGAATTCCCAAATAACTACATAATACTAAACAACAATTATGGCATTAATGGTGTAGTTGTTTTTTATGCAGGTGGAAATAATTATAATGCTTTTGAGTTATCGGATCCAAATCATGTTATTCGAGACTGTTCCAAGCTAACCGTTACTGGAGTTATTGCAACGTGTAGTTGTGATGATGAAAATTCTTATGATATTTTAACCGGTCAGCCACAAGAAGGAACCACTGGACAATATGGCTTAAAGCGCTATTTTGTTGAAAAAACCGGAAATATCATTCGGGTTTATAATAATTAAATGGTCATTAAAAACTAAAAAACTGCTTAAAAACAAATTATCGTTTTAAGCAGTTTTTTAGTTTTAGTACTTATTTAAAGCAGATGTTCTTTTTAAAACTTTAAGGTCATTCCTAACAAAAAGTTAATAGTTGCTTGTGGATAAAAACCAGCTCCTTCAATAGTGGTAACTTGTGGTGGGTTTGAATAATCATCATCAAAGGTGTAATAGTAACCATTGGATTCATATTTCACATTAAACAGGTTGTTAACCAATCCAGAAAATAGAATGGATTTTAAAAACGGTTTAGATTCTTCATCTTCCTGGAACGTCAATGTATAATTAACACTCAAGTCATTTATAAAATAACTATCCAATTTAGACGTTTTAGCTTCCGTATTACTCATAAACTGATCGCCTACAAACTTACTTAAAAGCGTTAATTGCAAATTATTAATCGGTTGAAATGTTAACGCATTAGAAGCAATCCATTCTGGAGAAAAGGAAATATCAGTTTTACCAAAATTCTTCAAGCTTCCATCGAATTCAGTAATGGTTTCTTTATTTTTATTAGAACTCCAAGTCACACTTGGTTGTAAACGCCATTTTTCACTTAACTGAATAGCAGCTTCCACTTCCAAACCTAATCGGTAACTATCACCACTATTAGTACGCACTGGATTACCAACATTATCAATATTACCTGTTAAAACCAATTGCTCATTATACAACATGTAATACGCATTGACATTAAATCGGAATTTTTGGTTGTCATGACGCCAACCTAACTCAAAATCATTTAATTGTTCCGGTTTTACGTTGGCATTGTTTTCAAAATCGTCCCGATTCGGCTCTCGGTTTGCACGAGCATAGGAAAAATATAAGCTATTTATTGGATTAAATTTATACGTAATTCCAGCTTTCGGATTAAAAAACGCATAGTTTTCGTCTACATCAAAAGGAATTCTGTCGGAATTTAAACCATCAATAGTGTAATCAACCAATCGGACTTGTAAATCGGCAAAAAGACTGATCTTATCATTTAATCTAAACGTTCCTTTTCCGAAGAAATTCACATCCGATTTAATGCCTGTGCTTTCATAATAGCGATCATTATTATCACTATTACTTGCAAATTGCGCCCAAATAATTTCACCAAAATGGCCTCCATCATAATAACTATAACTTCCTCCAAAGAGTAAATCTAATGCGTTATTTTTATAATTGGCATTGGCATTTAGCACATAAAAATCGTTATCTAACCAACGACGACGCACCAAATCTGTTTTTTCTATTGTTTCAGTTCCTATAATAACATCATTTAAACCGTAATCAGCAAAAGAAGCATCTTCTTTATATTGCTCAAAATAACCACGACCAGCTGTGTAATTGAAAGCCATATTAGTAGACCATTTATTATCATAGCGCTGATTCCAATGCATTTGATAATGGTCTTGCTGATAATTATCCACTTCATTTTCGTAGAATTGCGTGTTGCCATTTTCGTCAGTATATTCACCTGCTGTATTGTAGGTTCTATCGTTTTCCAATTTATCTAAATCTTCCAAGCCGTTCCAAGACTGATAGGTAATTTCTTTACCTGAAAACGTAATAGCTTTTATTAAGGTATTAGCCGTTTTATAAGAACCTTGAAGGAAATAGGATTTTAAGTCTGATGTGGCTCTATCTATGTAACCATCCGATTTAATATTAGATAAACGTCCTGCAAATTCAATCTTGCTATTTAGTAAACCTGTACTAAATTTTAAGGTGTGTTTGCGTGTATTAAAACTTCCAAAAGAATTGGCAAATTCGCCATAAGCTTCTTCGGAAACCGCATCTGTTAATACATTAATACTGGCTCCAAAAGCTCCAGAACCATTGGTAGACGTTCCTACACCACGTTGCAGCTGTAAACTTTCTACAGACGATGCAAAATCGTTTAAATTTACCCAAAAGGTTCCAAGTGATTCCGCATCATTATACGGAATACCATTTATGGTAACATTGGTAGATTGTGCATTAATACCACGCACGCGAATACCTGTATAACCAACACCTGCACCAGCATCAGAAGTCGTAACAACCGATGGTAAATAGTTCATTAAAACAGGAATGTCTTGTCCTAAATTCCGTTGTTCTATCTCCTCCTTTGAAAGATTGGAATGGGTAATGGGCGAATCCGCTTTTACACGAACCGATCGTACTAAAACTTCATCTAAAGTTTCTAGTTTAGTAGAATCCTTTGGTTTTTCTTGTGAAAAAACGCCAATAGAAGTCGTTAAAAAAATGGAAAGCAATCCTGCTTTTTGAAATTGTTGCCAGCGAAAAACTGACGCATTGTTGAATAAAAATTTCATTCGATAAAAATAAATTTAGCGAATAAAAAGAGGTGATTATTCTGATTAAAAATTAGTTTTTTTGCTGCCACACGCAATTGCGTACAACATGACAAAGTTGTTGTTATTTTCCTAAACAGCATTACCTGTTCTAGGTTCAATGGGTATGATCTCAGCCAATATTGGGCACCCCTTTATGAGAACGCTACAAAGGTAGGCGAGATTTTTGATTTAAAAAATGAGAATTGAATTTTTATTTTAAAAGATAAATTTTAAACAGAACACTACATTTCAGGTGGTTTTCTATTTGCTTTTTTATCAGCATTTTTTTTCTTGTTTGAAAGACGTTTGAGTTTTGCAGATCTTGGAACTGTAGTCGGTCTTCGTTTTTTAGGAACAATAAGTCCTTGTTTAACTATTTCTAAAAAACGCTTGATTACTAAATCCTTATTTTTATGTTGACTACGACTATCTTCACCGGAAAGGATTAAAACGCCTTCAGTTGTTAAACGGTTTTGTAGCTTTCTAATTAGGCGTTCTTTTTGATTTTCAGAAAAAACTTGCGAATTTGGTAAATCCCAATTTAAAACCACTTTAGACGATGTTTTATTCACATGCTGACCACCAGCTCCAGAGCTTCTAATGGCTTTAAAAGATAATTCGGTAATAAGTAAAGCGTCATCAAACATGTTATTTTATTTGATGTGGTGGTTTAAGCAAGTCATTTACTGTTTTAACTGGGTTGAAGGTAATTAGTGGCACTTCCACAAAAACAGTATTCCAATTAGCCATACTACCGTTCCATAATCCTGGTAACTCCAAAGCTTTTAACTCTTTTCCTAATCGTGTTTTTTTAGTAATAAAAGCGGCCTTATGATCTACAAATTGGGTGAGATCAAATTTATTTCCTTTGTAATCTTTTACTCCACAAACCAAGTCTACAGGATTAAAATGTGTTGCATTTTTTAAAATACTTTTCTGATGTTTATTCTTCTGATTTATTTGAGCTGACTCTACAATTTGAAGCGAAACTGTACCGCCTTCATCTTTTACCCAAAATGGCCCACCTCCTGGCTCGCCTTCATTTTTAACCATCCCACATATACGAATAGGTCTGTTTAATTTTTCCTGAAGGTATTCTATTTGATATTTTTCTGCATATTTTTCAAATTCCGAAGAAATTTTCACATGCATTTTACGGATTAAGAATTCTGCTATTTCTAAAATTTCATCAGATATTAATACGCCTTTTTCAATTTTTTCTAAATACTGAAAAGCCTGTTTTTGAATTTCAATAAGGATGCCAGCCAAAATCTTTTTGTTTTTGGCAACCTCATCTTTGTACCTATAAACAACTACATTATCTATATTTTTAATAAAAATAATATCGGCATCTAAATCGTTTAAATTTTCAATAAGTGCACCATGTCCAGAAGGGCGAAAAAGCAATTCACCGTTTTCTAATCTGAAAGGAGCATCAGAACTGGTTACGGCAATGGTATCGGTAGATTCTTTTTGGTAAGAAAACGAAATATCGAATTTAGAGTTGGTTTTACGCTCTACCTTTTCTTCAATTCTAGAAAACTCATTACTAAATTTATCGTTATGACTTTCAGAAATAGTAAAATGTAATTTTGTATATTTATTACTAGAAGCGTATAAGGCAGATTCAAACAAATGCTCCTCAAACGCTGTAGAAATAATTTGATTTTTATATTCGTGAAAAGGCAGTAATCCCTTTGGCGAATTACCATAATTCAGCCCATCTTCATCTAACATTGTTTTAACAAACAATTGCGACCTGAAGCTAACATCTAAATCAAAATAATTAGGATAGGCTTTTTTTAGTAAATCTAGAACTTCATTATAAAACGGAAATTTTTCTAAACCCACGAAAAAAATATGCAAATCTTTATTATCTCGCGAATTTAAGTATGAATTAAATGTT
>DIAL01000008.1:21435-22377 GCA_002414705.1 Flavobacteriaceae bacterium UBA5079 | reverse complement strand
ATTGCATTTTTGGTTGCTTTTTTATCAAGTCGGTTATTTCGGTTTTTATGTCTAAAGGGCATTTATCACTTGCGTATATTTTCCGTTCCGTTCCCCAATCGTGCCATCCGATAATTTCTTCTATTTCTAAATCACCTAAATCGTATTGGGTTTCATTTAAATATTCTTTTATTGAAACCATTAAATGGTCAAATCGATTGTCAAATTCTGGGCTATTAAAAATACTTTCGTATGTCATATTCAATTTGTTAAATTTTTCTTTCAAATCTTCGTTTAGACCGCTCAAAAGATATCCTTTCCCAAGTGGAATCGAATCCATTATAAAAAACTCGTATTAGATAACTTCCTGAGGTTGTCCAAATCATAACTTTGATGTCGTCAAATTCGAATACAATGTTATTGTTGTCATTGTTGTCTTTTAAGAATTTTTGATTCTTTTCGATTTCTGATTCTATTTTGTTTAAAAAGTTATAGGCTTTGTCTTTTGGAAGGTTTTTAAATCCATAACCTTGATAAATTACTCCAGATGTAGAATCCCAATAATTTCCATAAAAACCTAAAATTAATCCATCTGCATTTTGGCTTTCACATTTATAAATTAAGGTTGTTAATTCTCCAGAACTTGCAGCAGCCAAAGGTATTGCTTCAAATTGTAGTGAGTTTTCCGATGTCTTTAAAACATCTTGAGTTAAAAAAGTTTTAGCTTTGAATAAAGAAACATCTTTACTAAATTCTTTTGATTCCCAAAACCCTGGAATTTGTGCAGATGAAAATGTAGAAACAAAAATTATAGCTAATAATGTAAATTTTCTCATATTCTGATTTTGTTTAAATGTATGGCAAGATACATATATACATAATGGTGTGTATATATCTATACCAAATCTAACAAAATTAAACAACAACCTCAATACGTAGAACTACGTATTTGTTGGGCATAAA
>DIAL01000008.1:14564-21264 GCA_002414705.1 Flavobacteriaceae bacterium UBA5079 | reverse complement strand
TGTTGGGCATAAAAAAACCACTCTTATTAAAAAGTGGTTTTAGTATAAATTAGACAAAAAAAAGGGTTCTGTTTATCTCTATTAAGATACTTTAATCACATAAGTGGCAACCACATCGTTGTTAATTCTTAAATGAATGTCATAAAGACCTTTGCGGTTAAATTTATAGTTGAAAGAAATGAGTCCATCGTCTTGCTGTAGGTTGTAGATTTCCAATGGCTGTTCTTTAATACCAACATATTTAATAAGCGAAATGGAGTTTTTAGTAATGGTTTTAAGTGCTTTGAAACTAAAATGTACTTCTTGGTTTTTTACTATACTAACGTTCATGTCTTTAGGACTTAATGGAATTATTTCGTGCTCATAGGTTTCACCATAAATTAAAGGCGATGCTACAAATGTTAATGTTGAGGTTTCGTCATTCAATAACCACGCTTTGTCAATAGGATAATGGCTTTTTGAAAATAATATGGGATCTGTTAAAAAATAGCCGTTATTATAATCTTTTATAAAGGTGCTATTAATTGTATAACCACTAGACCATGTAGCATCAGATAAATACCATTTGTTGTTTAATTTTACCGCATTCCAGGAATGATTAGCCATGTCAAGTTCTTCAATGTTTGATGCTACAGATCTACCATATCCATTTATTATTTCACATTCTATATCTGCTAAAAAAGCTAATTCTTTCACCAAATAGGCATAACCTGTGCACATGGTTTTTTTATCTTTTAAAAGCCTTTTAAAGGTGGTTTTTAAATAGGTGTTATTCCAATTAATAAACCCAAGACTATCACCTTTAAATTTTTTATGTTTTCTAAAAATTTTATTTTGTTGCGGAATATCTGCTTGTATATTTTGACAAACCCACATATAAATAGCTCTGAATTTTTCCACTTCAGTCGGTAGTGAAGAAGTCAACTTATGAGCCAAAAGCGGCAAATTATCCAAATTAGCACCTGCGTTTAGTTTAGCCATATAATCTGCTTGCTTAAAATTAACAGATTTAAAATCTGATATTTGCGCATGTGATATATTGAAAATAAAAACGAAAACTAAAAGAATCCTAATTGACATAACTATTTGTTTTTCTTCGATTTGTAAACTTCTTTTACAGCTACTTTTCCCATAACTATGCATGCAACGGCATCCATACTGACTTCCATTTCAATTTTTGGTGTAGCAGTTTCATTATTTATAACAACGGTTTTGGAACCATAACCTATAAAACTGAAAATAAGAACATCTCCTTTTTTTAATTTTTCAGGAAATTCAAATTCACCATCAAAGTTAGTTTGTGTTCCAATGGCTGTCCCTTTAAGAATAATATTTGTGCCTGGTAGCGGAAAACCATTTTCATCTAAAACAGTTCCTCTTACTGTGATTTCTTTCTCTTGATGAACATCTTTTATCTCTGAATTGTTGTTGTTATTTGTATCTGCTTTAATATCCTGCGCGTGAGCAAAAGTGAAACTAAAAAAAGAAAGAAACGCGAAGCTAAGTCCTCCAAAAAGGTTAAATCGTTTATTGGTTTTAGGTAATTGATTAATTGATTGTAATTGGACGTTATTAAATCTGCCACAGGTGTTTTGGGCGCTTTTTAATTTGAAATAATTGATAATGTCTTCAGATTTCATGTTAGTAAAATCAATGACTTCTTTTTCACAGGAATTACAAAAACCTCCTGCTTTAGTAGGCGAAAAGTTATTATAATTTTCAGAACATGGTGTTTTAATACTGACGTTTAGATTGTTTTTCATGATAGTTGTTTTTATGATTACGATTCAAACCTAGCGGTTTACCAGGTATCTAGAAACAGTTAATGAGACAAACGTGTTTTTGGGTGCGTAAAACGTGCCTTCTGGTTAGGGTACAAAAAAAAACCACTTCGGTTGAGAAGTGGTTTTCATGTTATTTATATTCTTTTACTAATTATTTCATCAGTTCATAACTACGTTTAATAAAGTTTGTTAACTCTTCACCTTTTAATAATCCTTGTGAAAGTCGTGCTAAATCCAAACTTTGTGTAATTAAGCGTTCTTGCTTTTTCTTGGTTTTAGTTTCTAAAATTTCGCCTACTAAAGCGGAATTTGTATTCACCACCAAATTGTACATGTCTGGCATGCTCCCAAACATTTGCATGCCGCCTCCACCTGTCTGCTGCATTTCTTTCATGCGTCGCATAAACTCGGGTTGCGTAATCATAAATGGTGTCGCATTACTATCCATTGCTTCCAACTGTACCGAGAATTTCTCCTGTGGAATCACTTCTTTTAATACGTTTTCTAGCGTTGCTTTCTCTTCGTCTGATAATTTCGAAATGGTTTCTTCGTCTTTCTTAATTAAATTATCAACATGATCAGCATCCACACGTGCAAACGTGATATTCTCTTTGCTAGATTCTAACTTCTGCATTAAATGCGAAACAATTGGCGAATCCAATAATAACACCTCATAACCTTTGGCAGTAGCTGCTTCAATATAACTGTGTTGTGCATCTTGATTGGATGCATACAGAATCACTAACTTCCCATCTTTATCAGTTTGCTTGGCTTTGATGGCGTTGAATAATTCGTCATATGTAAAATATTTACCATCAACGGTTGGATATAATGCAAACGCATCTGCTTTTTCAAAGAATTTCTCTTCAGAAAGCATACCGTATTCAATAACAATTTTAATATCGTCCCATTTTTTCTCAAAATCTTCACGATTGCTGTTGAAAAGTGATTTTAACTTATCAGCCACTTTACGTGTGATGTAAGAGGATATTTTCTTAACTGCTCCATCAGCTTGTAAGTAACTACGCGATACGTTTAATGGAATATCTGGCGAATCAATTACACCACGTAACATGGTTAAAAATTCTGGTACAATTCCTTCTACATTATCGGTAACATAAACCTGATTTTGGTAGAGTTGAATTTTATCTTTTTGAACGTTTAAATCGTTCGTCATTTTTGGGAAATATAAAATTCCCGTTAAATTAAACGGATAATCTACATTTAAATGAATGTGAAATAAAGGCTCTTCAAATTGTGCTGGATATAATTCTCTGTAAAACCCTTTGTAGTCTGCATCCTCTAAATCTGCTGGTAGTTTAGTCCAAGCAGGATTTGGATTATTGATGATATTATCAACCGTAATTTGTTTATGTGGTTCGGTAGTTTCCTTGCCATCTTTATCGGTTGTTGTTTTTGGTGTAAAATCTGGATCGTTTATTTCTTTGGTTCCAAATTTAATTGGAATAGGCATAAACTTGTTATACTTCTGTAACAATTGACTGATACGAGATTCTTCTAAAAACTCGGTAGAATCGTCTGCTATATGCAAAATAATTTCGGTACCACGTTCTGTTTTATCAGAGGCTTCTAAAGTAAATTCTGGGCTGCCATCGCAAGTCCAATGTGCTGCAGGTTCGTCTTTATACGATTTGGTGATGATTTCTACTTTTTCAGCAACCATAAAGGCTGAATAGAAACCTAAACCAAAATGACCGATAATTCCTGAATCTTTAGCCGAATCTTTATACTTATCTAAAAACTCTTCAGCGCCAGAAAATGCCACTTGGTTAATGTATTTTTCAACTTCATCAGCTGTCATACCTAAACCTTGATCTATAATATGCAATTTCTTGCCTTCTTTGTCAATTTTAACTTCAATCTGTGGATTTCCGTATTCTACAGAAACTTCACCAATACTGGTTAAATGCTTTAGTTTTAAAGTTGCATCTGTACCATTACTAATCAGTTCACGTAAAAATATTTCGTGATCGCTGTATAAAAACTTTTTAATGAGTGGGAAGATATTCTCTACCGATACATTAATACTACCTTTTGCCATAATTTTATTTGTTTCAAATTCCTACATAAGCAGGAATCACATTTAATATTTAACTTATTTGATTTGTGATAGTCAAAAAAAGTACCAACTGTTAAAACGTGACAAACTGACATTTTGAGAATAAAAAAATGCCATTCTTAAGTGGAATGGCATTTTAATATAGTTTTTTAAAATTTATTCTTTTATGGAAGTTTCTGTCTTCTGTACTGTCTTTTTATTCTTCACATACGTCTCCAACCATTCGTCTTGTTCCCAAAGCATGTGTAAAATAGATTCTTTAGCAGAATATCCATGACTTTCTCTTGGCAACATGACCAAACGCACTGGAGCGCCTAATCCTTTTAAGGCATTAAAATAACGCTCACTTTGTAATGGATAGGTACCTGAATTATTATCAGCTTCACCATGAATTAGTAATAAAGGTGTTTTCATAGTATCAGCATGCATAAACGGCGACATGTTATAATACACTTCTGGTGCTTCCCAATAGTTACGTTCTTCACTTTGGAAACCAAACGGTGTTAACGTTCGGTTGTAAGCACCACTTCTGGCAATTCCTGCGGCAAATAAATTGGAATGTGCTAATAAATTGGCTGTCATAAATGCACCATAACTGTGGCCTCCAACGGCAACGCGATCTCTATCAATATAACCTAGAGCATCCACAGCATCTATAGCTGCTTTTCCGTTGCCAACTAGTTGTTTAATAAAGGTATCGTTTGGTTGGTCATCACCTTCGCCAATAATTGGGAAAGCGGCATCATCCAATACCACATAACCTCTAGTTACCCAGTAAATTGGTGAACCGTAATAGGGATAAGTAAATTCGTTAGAACTAGATGTATTTTGACTCGCGCTACTTTTGTCCTTGAATTCTCGAGGATAGGCCCATAAAATCATTGGGTATTTTTTACCTTTTTCGTAATTAGTTGGTAAATACAAAGTGCCAGATAATTCTAAACCGTCATCACGTTTGTAGGTAATGACTTCTTTTTTTACATTTTGAATACTCTTAAATGGGTTTTCAAATGTGGTTAATGCTGTTAAACTGTTTTTCTTTTTAATATTTCGGATGTAGTAATTTGGAAATTCGTTTTTCGATTCGATTCGCACTAAAAACGTTCCATCTTTCGCATCTAAAGCCGAACTGATGCTTTCTACTTGTTCTGTTAATGTGGATTGATATAAACGTGTGGTTTTTTGTGTTTCCAGATTCATTTCATCTACAAACGGGAATTTTCCAGCATCGCTATAACCATCACCAATTAAATAGGCTTTGTTGTTATTAACCTCTAAAACATATTCATTAAAATCATTTTTAGTGTACACAAAACTTCCTGGATTGCTATACACATCTTGGTAATTTCTATCGAATAAAACTGTAGGCTCTTGGTTAGCATTGGACGGATTAAATACATAGGTTCTGGTGTTTCGCGTATTCCACCAATAATCGTTAGCAATAGCCATGTTATCAGTTCCCCAAGTAATACCACTAAAACGATCTTTGGTTTTTAGAAGTGAAGTGACTTTCCCATTAAATGGTGCATCTTGTTGAAAAACTTCATCACGAAACGGGACGTTGTTTTCAGGATCGCCTCCATCTAAAACTTCAGCCCAATAAAGGGTTGCAGGTTTGTCATTTCGCCAGTTCAGGTCACGCATACCTGTGCGTTCCGCCATAAAACCTTGAGGTAAATCTTCAATTAATGGGACTTGGAGCATGCTTTTTACCAAATCGCCATTGGATTTATAAATAATGGTTTCTGAAGGAAAACGGGAATAAGGCACCAAATAGGAAAATGGTTTGTTTATGGTAGTAATCATCACATAATTTCCATCTGGAGAAAAGGACATGCCACGATACATATCAGCTGATTTCCAAAGACTAGCCGTTCCGTCAAGTGACACTTTGTAAAGTTCTGCCTGCGCTAATTGTTCAAAATTATGTTCGTCATTTGGGTTTTTAAGTAAATCTTGATAGGTACGGTTTTGGGCTTTTACACCAGCTTCACTAACAGAAACCGTTGGGCCTGTTGGAACAGCTTCTTTGGTATTAATCAATGCCTTTCTATTTTCAGGAAGCATTTTTACTAAAAGCGCTTCGCTGTTTTTCATCCAAGCAGCAGGATTGCCCATATTGGCATTTAATTTGGGTGCTGTAAGTTTTTTAGCTTGTGCTTTATCTATGTCTAATAACCATAATTCGGCTCCTGTTGAAACGGTGTTGGTAAACGTCATATATTTTTGATTTGGCGACCATGAGAAGTTAGCATATCTGCCATCTGCAGGTAATCCAGAAACAGCTTTCGGGTTACCAGTTTTATCATTTTTAACTTTGATATCGGTATTGTATCGCGTTCGACTTCCAATATTGGTTACAGGATTAATTCGTAAACCACCTAATCGCATTTCGGTTTCCGAAAGCTCTTCAATCGTTTTGTAAGCACTTCGGTAAAGGAACACAATATTTTCGCCTTTACTATCCATTAGGATACTTGGAGCAAGAGGTGCTTCGGCAAGTTCTAAAATGTTTTGATGTGGTTTTTGGTATGTCAGGTTTTCTTGGGCATAACCCGAAATTAAAAATAAAAACAGATAGCAAGTCAATAGTGATTTCATATTAAATGGTTTTTTTGAATCCTAAAGATACCAAAAACATTTTTGGATTTGAAACGACTTTATTTAAGAATAGCAGGTTTATTATGCATGCATAACGAATGCGATTCGCTTTTGAAAACTCTTACCATGGAAATGGTTAAATTGCGAACAGATTAATCATGTGATTTCCGAAACATATTTTTAGATTCGGAAATTAAAAACAAACAATTTTCAATGTATAATTCTAAAATAATTG
>DIAL01000008.1:0-14518 GCA_002414705.1 Flavobacteriaceae bacterium UBA5079 | reverse complement strand
TAAATGATTATTTTTGTAATTCATAATTTCCCCCTATAAATATGTATAATTCTAAAATAATTGGTCTAGGTCATTATGTGCCTGATAATGTGGTTACCAATGACGATTTGTCTAAATTGATGGACACCAACGATGCTTGGATTCAAGAACGAACAGGTATAAAAGAACGTCGTTGGGCTGTAAAAGGATCTGGTGATACCACAGCAACTATGGGTGTGAAAGCTGCAAAAGTAGCTATAGAACGTGCGGGAATTGATAAAGATGATATTGATTTTATCATATTTGCCACTTTAAGCCCAGATATGTATTTTCCTGGTCCTGGTGTGCAAGTCCAACATGCGTTAGATATTAAGACCGTTGGTGCTTTAGATGTTAGAAACCAATGTTCTGGTTTTGTGTATGCTATTTCAGTAGCCGATAATTTTATCAAAACGGGTATGTACAAGAACATCCTAGTTATTGGTAGTGAATTACATTCGCATGGATTAGATGTAACTACACGTGGTCGTGGTGTTTCCGTTATTTTTGGTGATGGGGCAGGAGCTGCTATTTTAACGCGTGAAGAAGATACGAGTAAAGGTATTCTATCAACACATTTACATTCACAAGGTGAACATGCTGAAGAGTTAGTTTTGATAGCTCCAGGAATGGGTAAACGTTGGGTGAATGATATTTTAGCAGATAATGACCCAGAAGATGAAAGCTATTTTCCACACATGAATGGTCAGTTTGTTTTCAAAAATGCGGTGGTTCGTTTTAGTGAAGTGATTATGGAAGGTTTACAGAAAAACAATTTATCTGTGGACGCCATTGATATGTTAATTCCGCATCAAGCAAATTTGCGTATTTCACAATTTATTCAAAAGAAATTTAAATTGACAGACGATCAAGTGTTTAATAATATTCAGAAGTATGGTAATACCACAGCTGCTTCTATTCCAATTGCGTTAACAGAAGCCTGGGAAGAAGGCAAAATTAAAGAAGGCGATACCGTAGTTTTAGCTGCTTTTGGTAGCGGTTTTACTTGGGGAAGTGTTATTATTAAGTGGTAAATACTTATCTAATCTCAAAAACAAAAAATTAATTTTAACCCATAAAAAAACCCGAAACATCACTGCTTCGGGTTTTTCCCTATTAACCAATTTAACTAACACTAAACTATAAATTAAATAGTTTAAAAATTACTTAAAACTTATCACTTATTTATATAGACGTAAAAAGTGTACTTTTATTTCAAACCTTAACATTTTTAACTATCATTTAACAAATACAAAGCAAAAGCCCAAGGTTTTAAATCCTTGGGCTTTCTGTATTTAATAGTCAGACACTAACACTAACCATCAACTATTACGCAGACTATTAAATATGTTTTTAATACCTAAATTGGTATATATCAATATAGACGAGTACTTTTGAAAATCGTTACACTTTAAGTATTAGTTTAACGCTAAATTAACAGCTATGAGTAAAAAAACATTAGTAATAGGTGCTTCATTAAAACCTAATCGGTATTCCAATATGGCTATAGAGCGTTTGGTGAGTTTTCAGCATGATGTGGTTGCTTTCGGATTACGATCCGGAACGGTTTCAGGTGTTGCTATAGATACGGAATTAAAACCCTATTCCAATATTGATACGGTTACGCTTTATTTGAATCCGGAAAATCAAAAAGCATATTACCAATACATAATTTCTTTGCATCCGAAGCGTGTTATTTTCAATCCTGGAACTGAAAATCCAGAATTCTATAGATTATTACATGCAGCAAATATTGAAAGCGAAGTGGCTTGCACACTCGTTTTACTTTCTACGAATCAGTATTAAACCTAAAAAGGTTAGGAGTCCATTTACAATAAGGATTTCGAAACCAATTTTATAACCGTTAAACAATTCAGCAGAATACATATTTATAAAGTAAGATAGGATTGGTGCTAGCAGAGCAATAATCCATACGTATTTGTCTTTCAATTCGGCTTTGGTTAAAATTCCAAATGCGAATAAACCTAGTAGAGGTCCATAGGTATAACCAGCTGCTTTAAACAATTCCCAGATTACAGATACATCTTTAAATAAAGCATCAAAGAGAATAATTACAGCTACTAAAACGATGCTTACCATAATATGTACGCGTTTTCTAATACCTTTTTGTTTGTCTTGTGGTTTTTTATCTAATTCTATTATATCTATACAAAACGACGTCGTTAAAGACGTTAATGCCGAATCTGCACTGGAATAAGCCGCAGCAATTAATCCGAGTATAAAAAATGCAGAAGTCATTATTCCAATTTCCGGCATCATGGCAATGGTTGGAAATAAATCATCCTTTGTGGCCGTAATACCATTTTGTTGCGCATATTGGGTTAACATTAAACCCAATGCTAGAAATAATATATTCACAAAAACGAGTACAATACTAAAAACGACCATATTTTTCTGGGCATCTTTTAAATTACGACAGGTTAAATTCTTCTGCATCATATCCTGATCCAAACCTGTCATAGTAATCGTAATAAACATACCAGCTAAAAAGCTTTTTATGAAGAATTGTGCGTCATTAGAATCGTCCATAAAGAAGACTTTACTCATGGCACTGTCTTTCACATTCGTATAAATTTCAGAAATACCATTTAAATCTAAAGCAGTTGCTAAAAATGAAATGGTAACAACCACAGAAACCAACATAAAAAGTGTCTGCAAAGTATCGGTAAAAATGATGGTTTTAATGCCGCCTTTAAACGTGTATAACCAAATTAGTGCAATGGTTATAATTACGGTTATAGGAAATGGCATGCCTAAATTATCAAACACTAAAAGTTGTAATACTTTGGCGACCAAAAAGAGTCTGAATGCTGCACCAACCGTACGAGAAATTAAAAAAGCAACCGAACCTGTTTTATAACTTGTGTTTCCAAAACGATCCCGTAAATACGTATAGATAGAGGTTAAATTCAATCGGTAATACAAGGGTAAAAGTACATAGGCAATCACTAAATAACCAAAAAAGTAGCCAAACACCACTTGCAAATACCCAAATTGTTTGGTTTCCACAGCACCTGGAACTGAAATAAATGTCACACCAGATAAGGATGCACCAATCATCCCAAAGGCAACTAAATACCAAGGAGCCGATTTATTTGCTTTAAAAAAGGCGTCGTTGGAATCCTCTTGCCCTGTAAAGTAGGAGATTAGAATTAATACAATAAAATAGGCGGCAATTAAAAGAATAATCTGCGTTGGGCTCATATGGCTAAAATATACTGCCAAAATACAAATTACCATTGTATATGCAATTCTTAAATGTAAAATCGTAAATTCGCGGCTATGGAATTTTCATCGAAATTATTGGAGAGATCGGTTAACGAAATGTCGCAACTACCAGGAATTGGTAAACGTACGGCATTACGTTTGGTTTTACATTTGCTAAATCAGCCTGAAAATCAAACGTTCCAGTTGGTGGATGCTTTAAAAACCATGCGTTCAGATATTAAATTTTGTAAAAGTTGCCATAATATTAGTGATGTAGAAATCTGCGAAATTTGCGCGAATCCTAATCGTACGAGTGACGTGATTTGCGTTGTGGAAGATATTCGCGATGTTATGGCTATTGAAAACACCAGTTCTTTTAAAGGGTTATATCACGTTTTGGGCGGAAAAATTTCGCCTATGGACGGTATTGGTCCACAGGATTTAAATATTCAAACGTTGGTAGAAAAAGTAAAATTAGGTGATGTAAAAGAGTTGATTTTTGCGCTAGGTTCCACCATGGAAGGCGACACGACTAACTTTTATATTTACCGACAAATTCAAGACTATCATGTGGTAACATCCACTATTGCTAGAGGTATTTCGGTAGGTAACGAATTGGAATATACTGATGAAATTACCCTTGGACGCAGTATTGTAAATCGTATTCCTTTTGAAGCATCTCTAAAATCTTAAGAATTTGAAGCTATCTATCATCATACTAAATTATAATGTTCGCTATTTTCTGGAGCTTTGTTTAAAAAGTGTCGAAAAGGCCATTGAGGGTTTGGATGCCGAAATTATTGTGGTGGATAATCAATCGCCAGACACAAGTTGTGAGATGGTGAAAACCCTATTTCCAAATGTGACCTTAATTGAGAATCCAAATAACGATGGTTTTTCAAAAGGAAATAATCTAGGTGTTAAACAAGCTAAAGGCGAGTATTTATGTATTCTAAATCCGGATACTATTGTTGCTGAAGATACTTTTAAAATATTGTTAGAATTTGCAGATAAACAAACAAATTTAGGAATTGTTGGTTGCCGATTGATGGATGGAACGGGTAAATTTCTTCCGGAAAGTAAACGTAATGTGCCTAAACCAGCCGTTGCCCTTAAAAAATTATTAGGGGATCCAAATTCGTATTATGCGAATCAATTAAGTGAATATGAAACAGGTGTAGTACCTATTTTTGTGGGTGCCTTTATGTTGCTAAAAAAAACGGTTTATGATGAGGTAGGCGGTTTTGATGAAGACTATTTTATGTATGGAGAAGATATTGACTTGTCCTACAAAGTTTTAAAAGCAGGCTATACTAATTACTATAATGGTAGCACGACCATTATTCATTATAAAGGTGAAAGTACGCTGAAAGATGCCAATTACGCTAAACGTTTTTATGGTGCTATGCAGATTTTCTATAGAAAACATTTTAAGAGTAATTTTGTGTTTGATAGAATAGTTTGGTTGGGAATTCGAGCAGCTTATTTAATGCGTTCCGAGCCTGAAGTGGTGAAAAGTAAACGCCAATCTTATGTGTTTTTAACGCAAGAAACGTCACATATTCTAGAAAAAATTTTAGAAAAACCAGTTTCTGTAGTAAAAGAAATGACGTATGTAGAACCATTTACTGAAGTTATTTTTGATGCTAATACCTTCACCTACAAATCAATTTTTCAACATATTACCGATTTAAAGACTTACGAAGGGATTTCATTTAAAATTCTGCCTAATAATTCCAACTTTATAATAGGAAGTAATAGTTCTAAAAATCGTGGCGAAATACAGGTATTAAAAAAGAATTAAATAATAAAACTGCAATGGAATTGATGATTTTTCATTAATTTTGCAGTCGAAATTAAAAAACATACGGTTTAGTTACAGATATGGCAAAATTTGAATTAAAACTCCCGAAAATGGGAGAGAGTGTAGCAGAAGCAACCATTACATCTTGGTTAAAGCAAGTAGGCGAAACGATTGAAGCAGATGAAGCAGTTCTTGAAATTGCAACAGATAAAGTGGATAGTGAAGTGCCTAGTGAAGTTGATGGTGTTTTAGTTGAGGTATTGTTTAACGTGGACGATGTGGTTCAAGTTGGACAGACCATTGCTATTATAGAAACAGAAGGCGGATCAGGCGCAGTTGAATCTGCTCCAAAATCGGAACCCGTAAAAGAATCTACTCCAGTAGCAGACGTTGCTAAAACAGTTACAGTAGCTCAAGAAATTGCAGCTCCTGTAGCATCTTCGGATGATCGTTTTTACTCACCATTGGTTAAAAACATGGCGACAAAAGAAGGTGTTTCGCAAAATGAATTAGATGCTATTTCTGGAACAGGTAAAGATGGTCGTGTCACGAAAAACGATATGCTTGCATATTTAGAAAATCGTTTGGCAGCACCAAAAGCACAGCCAACACAACAAGCGGCTCCAATACAAGCAGAAAAACCCAAATCAGCTCCACCAGTGATTGCTTCTGGTGATGATGAAATTATTGAAATGTCCAGAATGGGCAAATTAATAGCACATCACATGGTAGAATCGGTTCAAACATCTGCTCATGTTCAGAGTTTTATTGAAGCTGATGTTACTAAGATATGGAATTGGCGTAAAAAAGTAAAAGATGGATTTATGAAACGTGAAGGTGAAAACTTAACGTTTACACCAATTTTTATGGAAGCGATTGCTAAAGCGTTACGCGATTTCCCAATGATGAATATATCCTTACAAGGTGATACCATTGTTAAAAAGAAACATATTAATTTAGGAATGGCAGCGGCTTTAGGAGATGGTAACTTAATTGTACCCGTTATTAAAGATGCAGATCAGTTGAATTTAGTTGGCATGACCAAAAAGGTAAATGATTTAGCTAATAGAGCTAGATTAAATCAACTGAAACCTGACGATATTCAAGGTGGAACCTATACGGTTACCAATGTGGGGACGTTTGGAAGTATCATGGGAACACCCATTATCAATCAGCCACAAGTCGGTATTTTAGCATTAGGTGCTATTCGGAAAGTACCAGCTGTTGTAGAAACACCTGAAGGTGATTTTATTGGCATCCGTTACAGAATGTTCTTATCACATTCTTATGACCATCGTGTTGTAAATGGTGCTTTAGGAGGCCAGTTTGTAAAAGCTGTTAAAGATTATTTAGAGGCTTGGGATTCTAATAGAGAGATTTAAAAAGGCATTTGTTTGTCATTAAGAGCATAGCGAAGAAATAGAAGATTCAGCGCAGCTAATCTCATCAAAACATTGTAAATATGCAAAAAGCACAATTGGAAGATTGTGCTTTTTTTGTTGTTTAGCTTTTATGAGATTGGTTGCTAGTAATTTCCGAGTTATCATTAGCTATTAATTCCGAAAACTATTAAGCGTTTTCTTATTTTTCTAAATTAAAATCCAACCTAAAAGCATAAAAAATATAATGGCAACAAACCCATTATTAAACATATGTTGTCTATCCCAATGATCTTTAGATTTTTTTGGACCATAAAGATATTCCTTAAAACTAAATTTAGGTTTATTAAAAATTGTTCTCCAAATGGTACCATAAATCCATCGAATGGTACCTCCAATAGTGTTTATTGCCAAGTGAAATATGGTATAAGCAACAATCTCGTCAATCATGCATATGTAATTTATAACATTCTGTTTTTCATTAATACTTCCGTCGTATTTAATAGTTTTCTTTAATAACTTTTTCTAATATTTAAAATTTCTAATAAGTGTTTCTCATTTTAAATTAAAGGATTTAGTTATTGCTTTTCAAAGAATAATCCCATAATTTTAAATTTCTCGATTTCATTTTTGTCATTTCTAAAAAATTCTATTGGACTTATTGATATTTCAAGTAAATCTTTTGAAAGAGAACTTATTTCTTTTTTCCAAGCACCATTTCTGTAATAGTAATATAGTTTTCCATTTTCTAACAGCAGTTTTTTACTAATTTGAAACTCTTTGTTAAAATATTGTCCTTCATATTCCTTTAGTTCTTTTTCTGAATGTTTATAAGGTTTAAAAGTTTTAAAAAGCTTTGGCTTTTCATTATCTAAATCGTCATATGTGAACTGTTTCTGATTACCATTGAAACTAAACTCTACAATAGAATTATCATTCTCTCCAAACAAAAACATATGATTGCCTAATGGAATTAGTTCTGTAATTTTATGTCCATCTAACGTGGAAACTTGTAATTTTTTATTATTTATTTTTATAGTGTTTGCTTTTCTATCTTCATCGTTATAATAATATATATATGAACCTTCATATCGTTCCAATTCTTTATTTGAGAGACTAATTGTTTTATTATTGGATGAATTTTCTTCTTTGCGCTGACTCATAGGAATGTATAAGTCAATAAATTTGAAAAAACGGTCTTCAAAATCTGAAACAAAGGTGTTTTGAGTAGTGAAGAATCCAAGATCTAATTCTGGGAAATAAAGATATTTTGAAACAAATCCGCTAGTAATCATACCATCAAATCCCATTGCTTCATAGCCATTGTGCATTTCAAATTCCACTCCTAAACCGAAGTTTATGCTAGTTCCATTATTCAATTTAGCTTTTGTGTTCATTTTTTTCCAAATTTCGGTCGTTCCTATGGTTGCATTTTTAAGATTCTGATGCCATTGAAACATATCTTTTGGATTTGTAATTATTTGTCCATCTCCTTTGTAAAACAAACCATATTGATGTGTTTTGTAAAATTCACCTTCCTCTTCAGTATAACCAATTGCTCGATTTTTAATTGTTCCGTAAACGTCTGTATTTACAGTGGTGTGAACCATTTTAAGAGGGTTGAAAATATTTTCTTGTAAATAGTCTTCATATGGTGTTCCTGAAGCTTTCTCAATAATGGAAGCCAATAAAATATAATTAGCATTAGTGTAATAAAAGTATTCTCCAGGTGTAAAGTTAAGTTCATTAATATTTGTAATAATATTAATGAGTATTGCAGGTGTTATATAATCTCTCCAATGAATATCACATACTTCAAGAAATGGATCAACCTCTTTTATACCGCTTGTTTGGTTTAATAATTGCTCAATAGTTGGATCTCCTTTTTTATACCTAGGCAAGTTCTTTAAGTATTTGTATGCAGGTTCTTTAATAGATAGTTTTCCTTTTTCTTCTAATAATAAAATTGCCGCTGCTGTAAATTGTTTAGCAATTGAACCAATGTCGAAAACGGTTTCACCTGTTATAGGAATGTTGTAATTAAGGTTGGCAATTCCATATTGTTTTTCTGTGATGATTTTATCTCCTTTGAATACTGAAATAGAAAATCCGGGTTCGTTATCATTAACTTGATATAATCTGTCAATTTTAGAATTTAAATTTTGTGAACTAACAAGGTTTGTCAGTAAATAAAACGTTAATAAAACTAAAGTAAATGCGGTTTTATTCATATTAAAAGTTTTGTATTAAAGATTTTATCATTTTAAGATTGTTACAGTTTATCGAGTGTTTATTTATTATAGTTGATCTAATGGATTCTCACACTTAAAAAGTAGCCTATTCACACTCAAAGCCAAAGCCTTTACTTTCGTTGTTCTAAAAATGGTATTTACTAAACTACTGTTTTAATCTCCATTTTACGCTTCCAATAAATAATATAAACCGTTCCTATGAGTGTTGGTGAAATCCAAGCAATTAAACTGTTAATGCCTATTCCTGCAATAATAAAGGCTGTAATAGAAGCTATTAATGCGCCATTCATTTTTCCAAGATGTGCAATAAGCCATGCGTTTTTAGGTTTCTCATTATTTTTATAAAAGAGAAAATCCTTAACAGTTAACATAATGCCAAATCCACCAAAAAACAAGAATAAAATACTCATAGTATTACTATTTGTAACCAAATATATTCCAAAGGCAATCATAAATGTAGAGAAAAGTAGCATGGTGCCAGAAATGGTTTTATCAATCCAGTTGGCTTTGGTTTTAGTTTTAAAAATAAGTGCTCTGTTTCCTGCTAAAACTAAATAAATAGTAAAGACACCAATAACAAATAGAAATAAATTTTCATGATTTGGCATCCATGAAATCGGAATAGAAATAACAGAACTGGTAATCATGCCAATAGAAAATAATTTGCCCATTTGTTTATGAATTTTACTTCCTTTTTTTACAATAGTGCTACCAATTCCTGTGATTAATCCGACACCTCCAAAAAAGGCATGTGTGTAAATGGCAATATTGATAATGTCTTCCATAATTGGTTGATTTTTAGTTTAACAATTCAAAAATTTCATTTTTAATGGGTTTTCAAAATTATAATTATCTCAACTGTTTCTTTTTAAGGATGAGTTGTACTATTTGTTGAAGTTCGACATTTTTTTTTAAATAAAGTAGAATGCTCTGTTAAGGTTTATCAATTCGCAAAGCCCTTTTTTATATATTCTATTTATCTTTGCCTAAAATACATAACATGAAATTGAATCTTACCAAACCCATTTGTTTTTTCGATTTGGAAACAACAGGAATTAGTATTACTTCTGATAGAATCGTTGAAATAGCAATCCTAAAAGTCCACCCAAATGGAAAAGAGGAATCTACACGTTGGTTAGTAAATCCTGAAATGCCCATTCCAAAAGAAGTCACAGCAATTCATGGGATTTCAGATGCTGATGTTGCAGATGCTCCAACGTTTAAGGAATTGGCAAAAGAGGTAAATCAGTTAATTAAAGATTCAGATTTAGGCGGTTTTAACTCCAACCGATTTGATATTCCACTTTTAGCTGAAGAAATGTTACGTGCTGATGTAGATTTTGATATGAAAAATCGCGTATCTGTTGATGTACAGACTATTTTTCATAAAATGGAACAACGTACATTAAGCGCTGCGTATAAGTTTTATTGTAATGAAACCTTGGAAGGTGCTCATACAGCTGAAGCGGATACCAACGCAACCTATGAAGTTTTAAAAGCACAAATAGAAAAGTATGACGAATTGGAAAATGATGCACAGTTTTTAGCAGAATTCAGTTCCCGCAAAAAGTTTGCAGATTTTGCTGGTTTTATATCTTACAATAAACAAGGAGAAGAATGTTTCTCTTTCGGTAAACATAAAGGTAAATTAGTAACCGAAATTTTAGATAAAGAACCTGGTTATTTTGGCTGGTTGCTAAATGCTGATTTCCCATTATATACTAAAAAGGTTTTAACAGCTATTAAATTAAGAGCCTTTAATAATAAGCTAGATTAAATTTATCATTCCTGCTATGGCAGGAAACCAGAACAAAAGCAATAATTTAAAAGAGATTCCAGCGCCTTCGCAGGAATGACAGAAATATATGAAACTCATCTGCATTGGTCGTAATTACACCGAACACATTAAAGAATTGGCAAACGATAGACCAACAGAACCTGTTGTGTTTTTAAAGCCTGATACAGCCATTTTATTAAAAAAACAGCCGTTTTTTATTCCAGATTTTTCTAATGATGTACACCATGAAGTTGAGGTTTTAGTTAAAATTAATAAAGTTGGAAAGTATATTGACGAAAAATTTGCCCATAAATATTATGATGAAATTGGTTTAGGAATCGATTTTACAGCACGCGATTTACAAACCCAATTAAAAGAAAAAGGTTTACCTTGGGAAAAAGCAAAAGCTTTTGATGGTGCAGCTGTTATCGGGAATTGGTTGCCAAAATCAGAATTTAAAAATATGAATGACTTAAATTTCTCTTTAAAAAAGAACGACCAATTGGTGCAAAAAGGAAATACCAGTCACATGCTCTGGAAAATTGATGCTTTAATAGAATATATATCAAAATATTTCACATTAAAGATAGGAGACATTATATTTACAGGAACTCCAGCAGGTGTTGGAAGGGTAGAACCAAATGATCAGTTAACAGGGTTTATAGAAAATAAACAGATGTTTTCAATAACAGTAAAATAAATGGAACAACATTACAAATTATTTCGAGTACGTGAATTAGCAGATGATGATGAGGAATTTGTAGCAACATTAGCCGCTGCATTTTTGGAAGAAGTACCCGAAGATTTAGAGCGACTAAAAACAGCTGTTGCAACAAATGATTATTATTCAGCATATCAGGCAGCACATAAAATGAAACCAACCATAGACTTGTTTGAATTAGGTGTTTTAGAAGACTTAATTGAGGTGCAAGATTGGGGTAAATTTGAAAAAGCAGATTTGGATGTTTCTATGAAACTTGCCATTGTAGTTGGTGCTGTAGAAAATACGGTTGCCGAAATTAAAGCAGATTTTAACCTGTAATGCAAGCTGAAATTATTACCATTGGTGATGAAATCCTTATTGGACAAATTGTAGATACCAATTCCGCTTTTATAAGTCAAACCTTAAATAAAATAGGTGTTTCAGTATATCAAATTACGTCTGTTCAAGATGATAAAACGCATATTTTAAAGTCTTTAAAAGAGGCTGAAGAAAATGCAGATATTATCATTATAACTGGCGGATTAGGACCAACAAAGGATGATATTACCAAAAAAACTATTTGCGAGTATTTTAAAGACACACTCGTTCCTAGCGAAGCTGTTTTAGATAACATCAAGCACATTTGGGAAACCTATATAAAAAAGCCATTAGCACAAGTTAATATAGATCAAGCATTAGTGCCTTCAAAAGCTAAAGTGCTTATGAATAAATATGGTAGTGCTCCAGGTATGTGGATGGAAAAAAATGGAAAAGTATTTATTTCGCTTCCTGGTGTTCCGTATGAAATGAAAGCGCTCATGGATGATGCCGTTATTCCAAAACTCCGAGAAACCTATCAATTTCCATATATCAAGCATACCACTATTTTAACTTATGGTTTAGGCGAAAGTTCGCTTGCTGAACGCATTGAAGCTTGGGAAGATAATTTACCAAGTTTTATAAAATTGGCATATTTACCAGGGCTAGGTCGTGTGCGTTTACGTTTGTCAGCTAAATCAGCCGATAAGAATTTGGTTGAAGCAGAAATGGAAGCCCAAATTAAAACATTACTACCACAAATAGAAGATATTTTTGTAGGCTTTGAAACAGATGAATCAATAGAAGCTATAATTGGTAAACAGCTAACAGCATTAAATAAAACCGTTTGCACTGCTGAAAGTTGTACAGGTGGTAAAATAGCGCAATTGTTTACCAAACATGCAGGTGCTTCAAAATACTTTAAAGGCAGTTTAGTGAGCTATGCTACCGAAGCTAAAATTGATATTTTACACGTTTCAGAAGTTTTAATTAACAAGTATTCAGTTGTTAGCGCTCCTGTTGCTGAAGCTATGGCAAAACAAGCTCGGGAATTATTTAAAACTGATTATGCTATTGCAACAACTGGAAATGCAGGACCAGATAAAGGTGATTCGGATGCTGAAGTTGGAACCGTTTTTATAGCAATAGCTACAAAAGATGCCGTGTATTCAGAAAAGTTTGAGTTAGGAAATCACCGAACCAAAGTCATCATGAAAGCTGTAAATAAGGCATTTGAAATGCTACAAAAAGAAATTTCAAAAAAGTAACGATTTTAGTTTGTTGATATTATAAAGATTTACTAAATTTGCAGCCTGTTTTAAAACGTCTGTTTTGAAATAGTCGAAATAACACTTTTAAAGATAGAACAATGTCAAGAGTTTGTGAACTTACAGGAAAGAAAGCGATGGTTGGAAACAACGTGTCTCACGCAATGAATAAAACAAAGCGTAGATTTGATGCAAATTTAATTAAAAAACGTTTTTACCTTCCAGAAGAAGATAAGTGGGTAACCTTAAAAGTTGCTACATCAACATTAAAGACTATTAACAAAATCGGAATTACTGCTGCTTTAAAAGAAGCAAAAGCAAAAGGATTTATTAAGTAATAGTCTTATTATAAAAATAGAGTACAATGGCAAAAAAAGGCAATAGAATACAGGTAATATTAGAGTGCACAGAGCATAAAGAGTCTGGACAACCAGGAACTTCAAGATATATTACAACAAAGAATAAGAAAAATACACCAGACAGAATGGAGATTAAGAAATTTAATCCAATTCTTAAGCGTATGACTGTTCATAAAGAAATTAAATAATTAGAGATTTTAAGACGTAAAATTTCAAATAACTCAAATTAGAGATTTTACAGCGTAAAGTTTCAAAAAGCATTTAGACATGGCAAAGAAATCAGTAGCATCATTACAAACAGGATCTAAAAGATTAACAAAAGCTATCAAAATGGTAAAATCTCCAAAAACGGGATCTTACACGTTTGTAGAATCTGTTATGGCTCCAGAATTTGTAAGTGATTGGTTAGCGAAACAATAGTTTTACTAACGCTTAAAAATATTCAAGCTGCTTTCGGTACACGGAAGCAGCTTTTTGTTTTATCTTTATAAGCGAATGACAAAAGTGCAGTCTGCTAAATTAGGCAAGACTTTTGGTTATCAATTGGTATAGAAATTAAGAACAATGAGTTTTTTTAAAAAAATATTTTCTTCAGAAAAAAAGGAAACCCTAGACAAAGGTTTAGAAAAATCTAAATCGTCGTTTTTAGGGAAGTTAAGTAAGGCCGTAGCTGGAAAATCGAAAGTGGATGATGAAGTTCTCGATAATCTAGAAGAAATCCTAGTGAGTAGTGATGTTGGCGTAAATACGACATTAAAAATTATTGAGCGAATTGAAGCGCGTGTTTCTAAAGATAAATATCTAGGAACAGACGAATTGAATAAAATTCTGCGCGAAGAAATTGCGGGACTTTTAAGCGAAACCAATTCTGGTGAAGAAACCGAATATACCATTCCAGCAAATAAAAAACCGTATGTTTTAATGGTAGTTGGTGTTAATGGTGTTGGAAAAACAACTACTATTGGCAAGTTAGCCTATCAATTTAAAAAACAAGGACTGAATGTTGTTTTAGGAGCTGCTGATACATTTAGAGCAGCAGCCATAGAGCAACTTCAAGTTTGGGCAGATCGTGTAGATGTACCAATGGTACGTCAAGACATGGGTTCGGATCCAGCATCTGTAGCTTTTGATGCCTTGCAATCTGGTGTTAACCAAAATGCCGATGTTATTATTATTGATACTGCAGGACGTTTACATAATAAAGTCAATTTGATGAACGAGTTAACGAAAGTAAAGCGCGTCATGCAAAAAGTAGTAGGTGATGCACCTCATGATGTGTTGCTGGTTTTAGATGGATCGACAGGACAAAATGCATTTGAACAAGCCAAACAATTTACAGCAGCAACTGAAGTAACATCACTAGCGGTTACCAAATTAGATGGTACTGCCAAAGGTGGTGTTGTTTTTGCCAT
>DIAL01000169.1:16297-26886 GCA_002414705.1 Flavobacteriaceae bacterium UBA5079 | reverse complement strand
GAGATAATGGTGTAATTGGCAAAGAAGATGATGAGGTAATGCGTCCAACATTAAAAGCGCTTAACGACAAAGGAAAACTGGTTTATGGACCCTATGCAGCCGATAGTTTTTTTGGTTCTAGTAATTACAAAAACTTTGATGCTATTATTGCGTCCTATCACGATCAAGGTTTAATACCATTTAAAACCCTATCATTCGGGAATGGTGTGAATTACACAGCAGGTTTATCTAAAATTAGAACATCACCAGATCACGGAACAGCTTTTGAAATTGCAGGAAAAGGGGAGGCTAATATAAATTCGTTTAAAGAAGCGGTTTTTTTAGCGCTTAAATTATATCATAACAGAATGGATAATGCTGAATTAGCTAAAAACCCATTAGTTACGCCACAAAAAAAGATATAAACAAAAAAATGTTTATAAGTGTTATAAGCTAAATATTTTTTATATATTTGCAGGCTCAAAATAGATGTGATAATGAGGGAATTGAAAACGTTTACAATACCATTTGTAGGGTTAAAATTAGGGAAACATCAATTTGAGTACAAATTAGATAAAACGTTCTTTGATTTTTTTGAATATCAAGATTTTAATGATGCTGATATTGCTGTAAACTTGGAGCTGAACAAGAAAACAACTTTATTGGAATTACATTTTGAAATGTCAGGTACAGTTAACGTGAATTGCGATTTAACAAACGAACCATACAATCAGGAAATTAAAAACACCTTTGATTTGGTTGTTAAATTTGGTGAAGACTATAATGATGAAGAAATTGATCTTTTAGTTATCCCACATGGAGAATATGAAGTGAATGTACAACAATATATATATGAAACTATAATATTGTCAGTCCCTTCAAAATTAATTCATCCTGGCGTAGAAGATGGCACATTACATTCTGAAATACTTGAAAAATTAGAAGAATTAAGCCCTAAAAGGAAAGAACAAAAAGAAGATAACGAGGAAATTGATCCGCGTTGGAATACATTAAAGAAACTATTAACGGATAAATAATAATAAAAATGGCACATCCTAAAAGAAAAATCTCCAAAACAAGAAGAGATAAAAGAAGAACCCATTATAAAGCAACTGCTCCACAAATTGCAACTTGTCCAACTACTGGAGAAGCGCACTTATACCACAGAGCTCATTGGTTTGAAGGTAAACTTTATTACAGAGGTCAAGTATTAATTGACAACTCGGTAGCAGAAGAAAACGCAGCATAACTACTATGCATGCATACAAGAAAACGCTCATCATTGAGCGTTTTTTTTATGATAAATTTTTATAGAAGCCAAAAACGACTTAATTTGCACTAAATTAGACTACAAATTCGTGCGTTTTGATGAAATTTTATCAAAAATGTCTCGTTTTAATGGTTTTAGCGAAATAATTTATACGGTATGAGTAAAATTTCAGCAGCCATTACAGCTGTAGGTGCTTATGTGCCAGAATATGTATTGACTAACCAAATTCTTGAAACGTTAGTTGACACTAATGATGAATGGATTACTTCCAGAACAGGCATTAAAGAGCGTAGAATTTTAAAGGAAGAAGGCAAAGGCACTTCCTTTTTAGCAATTAACGCAGCCAAGGATCTTATTAACAAAACAGGTCTCAATCCCAAAGAAATAGATTTAGTAATTGTTGCAACCGCATCACCAGATATGAAAGCTGCTTCAACAGCCGCATATACTGCAACACAAATAGGTGCTACAAATGCTTTTTCATTCGATTTAGAAGCAGCGTGTTCTAGCTTTCTATTTGGTATGTCCACAGCTTCTAGTTATATAGAATCTGGACGCTACAAAAAAATACTATTAATAGGTGCAGATAAAAATTCATCATTTATAGATTATACAGATCGCGCAACATGTATTATTTTTGGTGATGGTGCTGGAGCCGTATTATTTGAACCAAATAATGAAGGCCTGGGTTTACAAGACGAATACTTAAGAAGTGATGGCGATGGGCGTGAGTTTCTTCAAGCTACTTATGGCGGTTCGTCCTATCCTTCAACACCAGAGGCAGTTGCAGAAGGCAAGCATTTTGTCTTTCAAGATGGAAAAACCGTGTTTAAAAATGCCGTTTTTAATATGGCAGACGTGGTTGTTAAAATTTTAGAGCGCAATAACTTAACAAAAGAAGATATTTCGTGGTTAGCAGCACATCAAGCTAACAAACGTATCATTGATGCAACAGCAAATAGAATAGATCTTGACAAAAACAAAGTCATGATGAATATTGAAAAATATGGTAATACAACATCAGCAACATTACCATTATTATTGAATGATTATGAATCCCAACTAAAAAAAGGCGATAAAATTATATTTGCAGCTTTTGGTGGTGGATTTACTTGGGGCTCCATTTATTTAAAATGGGCTTATAATTCTTAACAACTAACTAACTAAAAAATTAAACCTAAAATCTAAATAATTATGGATTTAAAAGATATTCAAAATTTAATAAAATTTGTAGCAAAGTCAGGTGCTAGTGAAGTGAAATTAGAAACCGAGGACGTGAAAATCACTATTAAAACAGGTGGTGAAGAAAGAGCAGAAACAACAACGTATGTTCAGCAAATTCCAGTTGGTGCACCAGTTGGGCATGCTCCAGCTGCTCCAGCTCCAGTAGTGCCAGCTGCTCCAGCTCCAGAAGTAGCCTCAGAAGATTCTAAATACATTACCATTAAATCGCCAATTATTGGAACCCTTTATAGAAAACCATCTCCAGACAAACCTGTTTTTATCGAAGTAGGTCAGACTATTAAAGAAGGTGATGTACTTTGTATTATTGAAGCTATGAAGTTATTTAATGAAATTGAATCTGAAGTTTCAGGGAAAATTGTGAAAATTCTTGTGGATGATTCATCACCAGTAGAATTTGATCAACCGTTATTTTTAGTAGATCCGTCATAATCTAAAGTTTAAAGTTTAAAATTTAAAGTTCCAAGTTGTTTCAACTAGAACAGTAAACGTATAAACCCATAAACTTATAAACTCAATAGAATTATGTTTAAAAAAATATTAATTGCCAATAGAGGAGAAATAGCCTTACGTGTTATTAGAACCTGTAAAGAAATGGGCATAAAAACGGTAGCTGTTTATTCAACAGTTGATGCCGAAAGTCTTCACGTAAAATTTGCCGATGAAGCTGTTTGTATCGGTCCAGGGCCTAGTAGTGAATCGTATTTAAAAATGTCTAATGTAATTGCTGCAGCAGAAATTACAAATGCAGATGCTATTCATCCAGGATATGGATTTTTATCTGAAAACGCGAAATTTTCAAAAATTTGTGAAGAACACGATATAAAATTTATTGGTGCTTCAGCGGAAATGATTAACCGTATGGGAGACAAAGCCAATGCAAAAGCAACCATGCTTGAAGCAGGTGTGCCATGTGTGCCAGGGAGTGAAGGCATTATTGAAGATTACGAACATTGCGAAAAATTAGCTGAAGAAGTTGGCTACCCAGTTATGCTTAAAGCATCAGCAGGTGGTGGCGGAAAAGGTATGCGTGCCGTTTGGAAAAAAGAGAATTTAAAAGACGCTTGGGAATCTGCTAGACAGGAATCTAAAGCCGCTTTTGGAAATAACGATATGTACATGGAAAAACTCATTGAAGAGCCAAGGCATATTGAAATACAAGTTGTAGGCGATTCTACAGGAAAAGCTTGTCATTTATCAGAACGTGATTGCTCAATCCAACGTCGTCATCAAAAATTAACAGAAGAAGTTCCTTCGCCATTTATGACAACTGCCCTTCGTAAAAAAATGGGTGATGCAGCCGTAAAAGCAGCTGAATATATTAAATATGAAGGTGCCGGAACCGTTGAGTTTTTAGTGGATAAACATCGTAATTTCTACTTCATGGAAATGAATACACGTATCCAAGTTGAACATCCAATTACAGAACAAGTTATTGATTTTGATTTAATTCGTGAGCAAATTTTAGTAGCAGCAGGTGTGCCAATTTCAGGTAAAAACTACACACCTAATTTACATTCTATTGAATGCCGAATTAATGCTGAAGATCCTTTTAACGATTTCAGACCATCACCAGGTAAAATTACAACACTTCATGCGCCAGGAGGACATGGTGTACGTTTAGATACGCATGTATATGCAGGTTATACTATTCCGCCCAATTATGACTCTATGATTGCTAAGTTAATTACTACAGCGCAAACACGTGAGGAAGCAATTAGTAAAATGAAGCGTGCGTTAGATGAATTCGTTATTGAAGGTATAAAAACAACTATTCCTTTTCATAGACAATTAATGGAACATCCAGATTATTTAGCAGGAAACTATACCACTAAATTTATGGAAGATTTTGTTATAGAAAAGCCAAGTGATAATTAAAAAGAAAGCTCCGAAAATATTTTCGGAGCTTTTTAATTATAAACGGAAAGTTTCTTTTACTTCTGTTATAATCTGCGGAACTTCATCTGTTTTAAATTTTAGACTAAAATCGTAGATATTGTCCGAATTATGTTTTTTAATTGAAAGCATACCTTGTGTTATTTTATAGTAGCCAGTCTGCCCTTTACAATAACAAATTCTACCATATAACAATTTAACCTCTTGCAATTTAACATCTTTTAGCTGTTGCTCTAATTTGTTTTTTGGAAGTTCTAAATACAGAAACTCACTATAATTTCCGTCTACAGAATTAGGTATTTCATGGCGCTTATATTCAAATTGAATAACAATGTTAGATCCAGAAATTACTTGAGGTGATGGTTTATTAATGTTATAATATGTAATATCTAATTTTTTGTTATTTAAAATTTCAAAAGTACAAGTACCATCTTCTGGACAGAAACTTGAAATTTCAGGATCACTAATCACATTGGTTTCCATTTTATTAGTGCCACAGCTAATGAAAATTAAAAATATAAAAAAGCGGAAAACCATAGTTAATGTTGAAATTAAGTATTTGATTTATTATTAAATCCTTGTATTTGTTAATGTAAGACATTATTTTTATAAATTATAAATTCTTAAGATGTAAATAGCTATGAAAAAGTTTTACTTTAATTTGGGGATAACGTTGTTATTAGCCACTGTTTTTTCGATGACAGGGTTTGCTCAAAACCGAAATTCGATATGGCAAAAAGTCAATAAAAATGATATTCGAACTACAGATTTAGTGGCTCGAGAAACAATGCCAGAGAAGGCTGAATACTTTCAATTGGACATAAACCAACTGAAACAACAATTAAGCCAGGCGCCAGATAGAAATGAATTTTCAGGAGAATCAAATCTAATTATCAATTTTCCTAATGCTCAAGGCGATTTAGACGGTTACCGAATTAAAGAAGCTTCTATTTTAGCACCTGAATTACAAATTCAAGTTCCAAATATCCGCTCTTATATTGGAGTTAGTGTTACAAACCCCTCTAATGTTATTCGTTTTAGTGTAACTCCAAGAGGGCTTCATACTATGTTGCTTTCATCAGAAAAAGGCACACAATATATAGATCCTTATACAGAAAATTCAAATGTATATTTAACATATTCAAGAAGCGATATATCTCAAGAAAACAGAAATTTTGAATGTTCAGTTGAAGACGAAGGCTTACAAGTTGAAGGCTCAGATGTAAATTTGGATTCTTTCAGAAATGCAAATGATGGTCAAATAAGAAATTTCAGATTAGCATTAGCATGTACTACAGAGTATGCGCAGTTTCATTGGTTAGCAGCTGGCTTAACAGCGGCAGATTCTGAAGCAGATAAAAAGAATGCGGTTCTTGCCGCTATGGTTGTAACTATGACCCGTGTAAATGCTTTGTATGAAAGGGAGTTATCTTTAAATATGACAATAATTGCTAATAATTTAGATATAATTTTCATAGATTCTGACACGTATACAAATAATAGTGGAGGTGCTATGTTAGATCAGAATCAAATCGTATTAACGAGTCTTATTGGTGGTAGTAATTATGACATTGGTCACGTTTTTAGCACTGGAGGTGGTGGTGTTGCAATTCTTAATTCACCTTGTACACCAAATAATAAAGCGAAAGGAGTAACTGGATTACCTAGTCCAGTTGGCGATATTTTTGATTACGAATATGTAGCACACGAAATGGGTCACCAATATGGTGCACCACACACTTGGAATGGTGATGCTGGCGGATGTTCACCTGGACAAAGATCGTCATCCAATGCTTATGAGCCAGGAAGTGGTTCTACTATAATGGGTTATGCAGGTTTATGTGGTGCTCAAAATGTTCAAACATTTACAGATATTTATTTCCACCAAAAGAGTTTACAAATGATTTGGAGTAATATTACTAATGGAAATAGTATATGTGCTGCATTAAGCGATACAGGAAATAATGCGCCTACAGTCAGAGCTGGAGCCAATTATACGATTCCTATTTCTACTCCTTATAAATTATCGGCTACTTCTACAGATAATGATGGTACTGCAAGTCATACTTACACTTGGGAGCAATATGATTTAGGACCTTCAGGAGCACCAACAGAAACAACTGCTTCAGGGCCTTTAGTGCGCTCGTTTGAGGGAACGACTAACTCAACAAGATATATTCCTAATCTACCAGATTTATTATTACAAGGAGGCTCAACGCAATGGGAAAGATTAGTTTCTATTGCAAGGAATATTAGTTTTAGAGTAACGGTAAGAGATAATGACGCGCGTGGAGGTCAGACTGATACAGACCTTATGGTAGCTAACACAGTAACAGGTGCTGGACCATTTTTAGTAACATCACAAGATACGCCTGGAATAAGCTGGACTCAAGGTGAAACAGAAACGATTACTTGGGATGTAGCTGGTACAACAGCAAATGGTGTTGATACGGCTAATGTAAATATATTATTATCTACAGATGGTGGTTTAACATATGATACAGTTTTAGCTACTAATGTAACAAATGATGGAAGTCATGATATTATTGTACCAGACATTGTAGCACCATTTTGTCGTGTTATGGTGGAAGCTGAAGGAAATATTTTCTTTAATATTAATACAACTGATTTTGCTGTTGGAACTACTGTTGTAGAAACTTGTAATTTATATGAGTCTGGAAATGTTGCTATAGCTATACCTGATGGTTTAGGTACTACTGCCCCTCAACAAGGACAACCAATATTTAGTTCTATTGTAGTTACTGAAGATGTTGTTATTGATGATAATATTAAATTTAATGTAAATATTACACACCCTTCAACTGGAGATTTTCTTATTCAAATGCAGCATCCAGATGTTGCTACAAATAATGCCTTTGTTAATTTATATGTATTTAATTGTTCAGGAGGATCTAGTTTCGATGTCACGTTTGCAACAGGAGCACCACAATTAGCTTGCGGTACATCAATTTCAGGGGAATATGCTCCAGTAAATCCAATGACGGTCTTTAATGGCTTAAGTTCAGCAGGAACTTGGAGAGTAGCAATTGTAGATTTCTTTCAAGGTAATACAGGAGTTTTAAATGATTGGAGTATTGAAATTTGTACAACGTCATTGAGTACAGAAGAGTTTGATAGTTTAGATGCTTTAACCGTATTCCCAAATCCTAATAATGGAGACTTTAATGTGACATTCAATTCAACATCAAACAATGATGTAAACATTGAGGTTTTTGATATTAGAGGTCGTAAAGTATTTGAAAACTCTTACAGAAATACAGGCTTGTTTAACCAATCTATTAAATTGGAAAATGTTCAATCTGGTATGTATTTATTGAATATTTCAGAAGGTGATCGTAAGGTTACCAAGAAAATTATTATTAATTAAGAAATCTAATTTATATTTAAAAAAGCTCCTTTTTAGGGGCTTTTTTTTATAAGTATTTTCAGTGATTTCATTTTAACTATAAAAAATAACCTCAAAATAGTTAGTATATTCTTATTTTGATTCTCATGAATGGTCTATTTAAATTTAACAATAATTACATCAAAGAATTTAGAAATAAGAATACCATTTAAAAAATATGTAGTTCTGAAGTAGTGATTATTTAGTTAAATAGGTCATTAAAAAGTTATATTAAAACAATAACAATATTGAGTATCTTTAGGGTAAATAGTTAATAGTTAGGCATTTTATAGGTTAAAATATTTGATGTAATTATTGTTTTTTTTAAATAAGGCATTAACTTTATGGAATATAATATAACAATCAATCATTATGAAAAAAAAATACTTTAGAAGGCCTTTGTTGTTAATGTTCTTTATAGCTTTTACTATAACGGGTTTTTCACAAAATAAGGCTACTTTTTGGAGTCAATCTAGCTCACAAAAAATAAATAATCAAGACGTTATTTTTCCAAAAGAATCTCCTGAAAAAGCCACGTTTTTAAATTTAGATTTTGAAGCTTTAAAAACAGCTTTATCAAATGCGCCAAAAAGAGAAAGCATAAGTCAGCAATCTAATATTATTATTAGTTTTCCTAACGCCGAAGGCGTTTTAGAATCGTTTAGAGTTCAGGAGGCTTCAGTTATGACGCCTGAATTACAATCACAATTTCCTGAAATAAGATCATTTGTTGGTCAAGGTATTGATAATCCAGCTGCTATTGTTAGGTTTAGTTTATCTCCAGAAAAAGGTTTAAGCAGTATGGTTTTATCTAATAACAAAACTGTTTTTATTGAACCTTATTCTGCCGATTTAAGAACTTATATTTCATTTGTAAATTCAGAATCGGATAATCGTAAAGATGATTTCACCTGTGAAACTGAATTTATCGAGCGAGAATATAATATTTCAGATGCAGAATTTCAAGCATTAAGAAACGCCAATGACGGACAATTAAGAACTTATAGATTAGCTTTAGCATGTACAGTTGAGTATGCTCAATTTCACGGAGGAACTGTAAATGGTGTTATCGCTGCTATGAACGCAAGTATGACACGTGTAAATGGAGTATATGAAAGAGATATGGCTCTTACTATGGTAATGGTTCCTAATACAAGTATTATTTTTTTAGGGCCTGATGTAAATTCTGATCCATATACCAATAATAATGGTGGTGCCATGTTAGGACAAAACCAAACAGCTTGTGATGCCAACATAGGATTTGCAAACTACGATATTGGTCACGTTTTTAGCACTGGTGGTGGTGGTGTAGCATATTTAAATTCGCCTTGCACAAGTATCAAAGCAGGTGGTGTTACGGGTTCAGGAGCACCTGTTGGTGACACATTTGATATTGATTATGTGGCTCACGAAATGGGACACCAATATGGCGGAAATCATACTCAAAATAATAGTTGTAATCGATCTGCCGTTTCTGTAGAACCAGGAAGTGCATCAACCATTATGGGTTATGCTGGTATCTGTGCACCAAATGTTCAAAATAACAGTGATGCTTATTTTAATGGAGATAATTTAAAAGAAATGTGGTTGAATATTTCTGCTGGAAATAGCAGCTCTTGCCATACATCCACTACTACAGGAAATACAGCTCCAACAGCCGATGCTGGATCAGATTATTCCATTCCAAAATCGACAGCTTTTGTTTTAAAAGGCTCTGCAACTGATAATAATGCAGCTGCATTAACTTATTGCTGGGAGCAAAGTGATGAAACACCAGCAACAATGCCTCCCGTTTCAAGCTCAACAGCTGGCCCAGCGTTTAGATCGCTCACACCATCAATATCACCAGACAGATATATGCCTGCTTTTAGCACCGTTCTTTCAGGTTCTTTAGCTTCTACTTGGGAAGTAGTTCCATCTGTGTCAAGAACCATGGATTTTTTATTAACCGTTAGAGATAATGACGTTGCTGGAGGTAATACTGCTTCAGATAATGTGATTATTACCGTTGTAGATGTTACACCATTTACGGTTTCTACACCTCCTACTTGGGGGCAAAATAGTACTCAGACGGTCAATTGGGCTGTTGGTCAATCTAATGTAGCTCCAATCAATTGTCAAACAGTAAATATTTTGTTTGCAGCTAATGGTACTGATTTTGATACAACCCTTGCTGCTGGAGTTCCTAATACAGGTTCTGCAGCTATTACAGTGCCTAATATAGCTAATTCTACGACTGCCAAAATTTTAGTAGAAGCTGCGGATAATATATTTTATGCAGTTTCTAATACATTTTCAATTAACGCGAGTCCAGATTTTAGTTTTAGTAATACGTCTGGAGATCAAGCAGCTTGTAATATAGATGCTGTAGAGTATGTGTTTAATTATGTAACGTCTAATGGCTTTTCTGAAAACACTAATTTTACAGCAACGGGAGTTCCTGCTGGTGCCAATGTTTCGTTTTCACCTACAAGTTTAAACAGTGACGGTTCCTTTAACATGACAGTAGATAATCTATTAGCAGTGGCAAATGGCAATTATACTATTTCTGTTACTGGAACAGCTTCTTTTACAAGAACTGCAACCGTAAATTTAACAATTACAGATGGTGTTTGTACTTCTGTAGCCAATACATCTTACCAAACAAGTACTACAGGAGTTATTATTAATAATGGAACAACTGATATTTTAAGTAATTTAAATACAGGAAAACCATCAGGATATAGCGATTATACTGCCATTGTGACTGACGTAAATAGAGAATCGGTTTATTCTATGACTGTTAATACAAATACA
>DIAL01000169.1:8023-16173 GCA_002414705.1 Flavobacteriaceae bacterium UBA5079 | reverse complement strand
GATACAGATGGCGCATATACATGTACCACCCGTGTTTGGATAGATTGGAATCAAAACTGTAGTTTTAATGATCCAGGTGAAGAATACAATTTAGGAAATAGTTTCGATGTAACTAATGGCCCAACAGTAAGCTCTCCCTTAAGTATTACAATTCCTAATGCTGCTGTTCTAGGGAATACAACCATGCGTATAACTACTAAATACTTAAATGATGGTGTTCCAACATCTTGTGAAAATGCTCACGATGCTGAAGTTGAAGATTACACAATAAACGTTCAAGGTTCATTAAGCGTTAGTGAGTTTTCTTTAAGTGATTTAAGTATTTTTCCAAATCCAAACCAAGGAGAGTTTACGGTTAAATTTAATTCACCTAGTAATGAACAAATAACCATTCAAGTTTTTGATGTTAGAGGTCGCTCTATTTTTAATAAAGCATATCAAAATACAGGAGATTTTAATCAAATGATATCTTTAAATAATACACAAGCTGGAATGTATTTACTAAAAATAAATGATGGTTCTAAAATTATAAATAAAAAGATTATTATAAAATAATTCGTTATTTAAAACTGATTTTTAAAAACTCCGATTTTTTTAATCGGAGTTTTTTTATGCTATTTTTCGCCTTAAAGTGGAGCCTAGTTTCATGCGTAATATTGAACAGTTTTACAGTCAGTTTTTTTAATAAAAAATAAATTGAGGTCATAACAATCCTAAAACGAAAACACTATTTTTACTAAAAAACTAACACCAGTGAAATTATCCTATTGGGAAATACAATCTTGGTTAAGCCAAGTACATTATACCATTGTTGGCAGTGGTATTGTTGGGTTAAATTGTGCCCTACAATTAAAAAAACAATTTCCCCAAGCAAACATTTTAATTTTAGAACGTGGTATGTTACCGCAAGGCGCAAGCACAAAAAACGCAGGTTTTGCGTGTTTTGGCAGTTTAAGCGAAATTTTAGATGATTTAAAATCTCATTCAGAAGATGAGGTTATTGAACTCGTAAAAAAACGGATAAATGGCTTAAATCTGTTACGCCAAAATTTATCAGATCAGGCCATGGATTATCAACAATTAGGCGGTTATGAATTATTTAATGCAGATAGTCAAGAATTGTATGATACCTGTTTATTCAAAATGGATACCATTAATGAATTGCTATTTCCGGTGTTAAATGAATCTATATTTCATCTCAAAGAAAACAATTTCGGATTTAAAAACATTAACAAGCAATTCATTTTTAATCCCTTTGAAGGACAAATTGATACCGGCAAGATGATGGAAACTTTATTACTCAAAGTGCAATCTGCAGGCATTAAAATACTTAATAATGTAAAGGTAGAAAGCTTTACAGAGTTGAATGAATCTGTTGAAGTAAGAACCAATCATTTTCAATTTAAAACCAATAAATTATTAATTGCTACCAATGGGTTTGCATCACAATTAATAAAAGAAAACGTAAAACCAGCAAGAGCGCAAGTGCTTATAACCAAACCAATTGCTAATTTACCCATAAAAGGAACATTTCATTTAGACAAAGGGTATTATTATTTCCGAAATATTAATAATAGAATCCTGTTAGGTGGCGGAAGGAATTTAGATTTTAAGGCTGAAGAAACCACAGAAATGACGGAAACGGATCTCATACAAAACCATTTGGAACAGGTATTGAAAACGACAATTTTGCCTGATATTCCTTTTGAAATAGATTATAGGTGGAGTGGTATTATGGGTGTTGGAAATCAGAAAAAAGCGATTGTAAAACAACTTTCAAGTCATGTGTTTTGTGGTGTTCGTTTGGGAGGAATGGGTGTAGCTATTGGCAGTATAATAGGAAAAGAACTTGCCCAATTATTAGATTAATATGATAAAAAAACTATTCAAATTTATTTTTAAATGTATTCTATGGCTTATAGTGTTATCAGTCGCAATGGTGCTTTTATTTAAATGGGTTCCCGTACCAATTACGCCATTAATGGTTATTCGTGGTGTTGAAGAATACCAAAAAGGTAATAAAATGACCTGGGAACATGATTGGGTGTCTATCGATAAAATTTCATTAAACTTGCAACTGGCAGTAATCTGCAGCGAAGATCAGAATTTCTTAAAACACAATGGGTTTGATATAAAGGCTATTGAAAAAGCCTTGGAAAATAATAAGAAAGGTAAACGCGTAAGAGGCGCAAGTACTATTAGCCAACAAACCGCTAAAAATGTTTTTTTATGGCCAGAAAGGAGTTGGTTACGCAAAGGTTTAGAAACCTATTTTACATTTTTAATCGAGCTGACTTGGAGTAAAGAACGTATCATGGAAGTGTATTTAAATAGTATAGAAATGGGGAATGGTATTTATGGAGCCGAAGCTGCGGCGCAATATTGGTATAACAAATCGGCTGCAAAATTATCACTAAAGGAAGCGGCTTCAATTGCTGCAATTTTACCAAATCCTTTGAAATATAAAGCCCAACCAGCAACCAATTATATAGCAGGCAGGAAACTCTGGATTAGTAAGCAAATGGGTTATTTTGGAACGTTAGATTACAACCAAACCGATGAAAAAAAATAACAAAATTAAAAATCAATTATTTGCTTTGTGTTTGGCGTCTTTAGATACTAGGTTACAAGCAATACAGAAACAAATTGTAGAAATTCAAGAATCTTTAACCAGTGAAACCAAAAGTAGTGCTGGTGATAAGCATGAGACTGGTCGTGCCATGCTGCAGTTGGAGCGTGAAAAAGCAGGTGTGCAGCTTTCTGAAATACAAAAGCAACAGGATACACTTGCTAAAGTGAACATTTTAAAAACATCAGAAACTATTTGTTTAGGAAGTGTGGTATACACCTCCAAATCCAATTATTTTATTGCTATTAGTGCTGGTGAGATTAAAATAAATGACGAATTTTTTTATGCCATTTCTCCGATTACGCCTATTGGGAAATTGTTGCTAGGAAAAAGAAGAGATGATGTGTTTGTTTTTAATAAACAGACGATAAATATTAAGGCAGTTATTTAGAAACCTCTAAACAAACCATCGCATTTTCTTTTAGTTCTTCAGCATGCTCAAATAGAATAAGAGATTTATTTAATTCAGCTTCTATCAAAAAATATGAACCTTTAAAGTAGGATTTTTTAACACGGACTTTCCTATCAGATTTCTCGACTACTTTCAATTGATGCGCATAAATAAATTGGTCTTTGATATGATTAAATTCACCAAAAAATGCAGCTACTAAAGCATTCTTTGGGTTTTTATAAAGATTTTGGGGACTTCCTTGTGCAGCAATAGTATGGTTGTGTAATACAAAAATCTGGTCAGCAAAACCTAAAACATCTTCTTTATCGTGTGTGGCTACCACACAGGCAATATTTTTTTCTTTTAAATAGTTAAAAACGCGACGTCTCAAGGTTTGTTTTTTATAATTATCTATATGACTAAAGGGTTCATCTAGTAATAATATTTCCGGTTCTTCAGCTAATGCTCGGGCTAAAGCAACACGTTGTTTTTGTCCACCACTTAAAAGCTTGACTTTGGTATTGGCGAATTCGGTAAGTTCAACAACTTCAATAAGTTCTGTTATTCGTTCTTTTTTTTCTTTAGGAAAAAAATTAGATAGGTGTTTCCCTATATTTTCTTTAACGGTTATAAATGGCATGAGTTCAAATTCTTGAGCTACATATTTCATGAAATCATGGCCAATTACCAAATTGTGTTTAGGCCCTAGAATCTCCGTATCTTTCCAAAAAATATGTCCTGAATTTAAATCGTATTCACCATAAAGTAGTTTTAATAACGTGCTTTTTCCAGAACCGCTTTCGCCTATAATAGCGGCATTTTCTCCAGGATTAATGGAAAAATTCAGCTTGTTTAAAACAGGCGTTTTCTGGTATGAAAATATGAGATCTGTAATCTGTAACATGTAACAAAAATACGGCAAAAAAAATTCGCTTCTAACCGAATAGAAGCGAATTTAATATATTAAGAACGTTTCTTATTGCCTAATAAACTTTCTGTTAATTACACGACCTTCAGATTCTAAACGTAAAATATAAAATCCAGTTTGTAGTTTAGAAACATCTAACGTGTTTGTTTCCAATTTAGAGTTTAATACTTTTTTACCGTTGATATCAAAAACGGTGACTATTTTACCATTTAATGAAACAGGTGATGAAATATTAATTATATTTTCGGCAGGATTAGGGTAGATTGATAATGTTTCTAATTCATAATCTTGTACTGTAAGCGACTGTCCTTCTGTAATGCAAAGTCTTTGATTAATAGTTGGACCTTGTATGTTATCTATAACTCCAGAAGGCCAGTAAATAATTAAATTATCGATAGTTGTATCTGTTCCTAACCCAAAATGGGTATTCAATGTGCTCATATATCTGAATCCTTCACCACTTCTAATATCACGAATTTGAATACCAGAAGGTGTATGGATTTCAACACGTGCACCAATACCGTTTATATTACTAAAACCCTCTGCACCAATAGTACAGATGCTAATCCAATTATTTGTATTTGCATTATTCATGTAAATGTTACCATTACTAAATGAATCTATAAAACCATCATTATTTAAATCGCCAAATGAACCGTTACTTCCAGAAATTAGATTTTCATGAACTGTAAACGTTAAGTCGCCATTTCCAAATAGAATGTTTCCATTTGAAGCGATATCTAAATTTCCATCATTATCAAAATCGTAAGTAGCATTTTCTATTCCTGTATCTGATAACGTAAGGACACCTGATAAATTTGTTACCTCTGTAAATATTACGGTTGTATTGCCAGCAACATCAGTTACTAAATCATTTCGCATCATTTTATGAGTGCCAGAACTTGCACCTACAAAAACATCCATATCACCATCATTATCAAAATCACCCCAAGCAGATGACCATGTTTGCATTGGGTCATCTAAATTTAAAGCTGCTGATAGTTCGGTAAAAGTTCCATCACCATTATTTTTATGCATTTGGTTCATGCGTCTTGCTTCTTCTCCACCACATTTAGCAATAAACATGTCCAGATTTCTATCATTATCATAATCTATCCAAATAGAACCATAATTACCACCAGAACTATACAGACCTAAGCCACTAGGAACACCTTCAGGATTTTCTCCTTGGTAAAATGTCAGATTCCCAGAGCCATCATTTATGTAATATACATTTGGCGCTACATCATGACAAACAAAAGCATCTAAATGGCCATCATTATTAATATCGACAAAATTAGAGCGTTGCGAAAATACGTATTCTGACAATCCAGAATCTTCGGTAAAAGTTCCATCACCATTAGATCGCATAAAAGTAACACCACTACCTCCGCCATATAATAAATCCGTAAAACCATCAGCATTATAATCTGCAGCTGATAAACTCCAAGAAGGGGTATTATCAGCATTTGTTGTTGTTATGTTCGAGCTTTGGAAACCTCCTGAAACCTGTTGTTCTTGTATATTGATATTGGCACTTGAAACAGAAACAATATCATCTAAATGATCACCATTCATATCTACAATAGCTCTATCTGTTCCAGCTGTTGTGATACTACTAACAGAAAAAGTAACAGGAGCAGGTGTTGGAGGGATATTTTCAAAAATCTCAAAGTCGAAGCCACTAGCACTCCAACGGTTATCGAAGGCTATATAATAGGTTTGGCCTGCTGTAACGTTCATTGACAAAATGGATAAATAACCATTACCAATATTACCACCATCGTCATCACCAGCTTCGCATACCAAAGCGCCACAAGTTCCACTATAAACTTGAATACGTGTATCACCTCCAGAATTTTGAGTTAAATCTGTTGTAATAGTAATGAACAAATCTGCTTCAGGTATGTATCTGAACCACTCACCTGAAGATGCAGTATCAGAACTAGTATTACAATTAGGACTTGGAACGTCACCATCTATTCCCACAACATTATAAACTCCTAATTGAGTTATTGCTGTTTCTTGGTTAGCATCTGAACAAGAGTTAGAACTTGTTTGAGCATGCGAGATAGTTAAAGTTAATAAGGCAAAGAAAAGTAATTTTGTTTTCATGAGAGTTGTAATTTGATTACTAGCTGGTTTTTTAATTGTAAACTAAAATAAGTATTTTATTTAATATTCTAATAATTAGAGTCTTATAATTAATTGCATCTATCGGTTAATGAATTCATCCACTCGGTAATTAATTCTAAACCTTCTGTGTGCTGCAACGTCCTTCCTAATAAAGGCATGCGATATTGTTCTTCAATGGAGGTCATTCTAAAAATGACAACAGACGCATTCGCATTTCTTGGATTCATAATTAAAGGATATTCGTCTCCAATATTAGTATCTGGTTCAATACAAATACCCATGTTACTAGATAATTCATTTTCATTAAAAGCGAATCGCATAGGTCTGTATTCGCAATAGCTTTCTTCGGAATGGCAATGTGCACAATTAATATCAATATAAGATCTGGCACGTAAATCCAAAGGTTGTAAGGTGTCATCCCATGCAACTGTTGTGTCAATATTATCAGGATAGTTTGAGTTTAAATAACCGACACTAACCCATTTTTCTAATTGATTAACTGAACCATCTTGGTACAAATAATTTTTATTTAAGTTTTGAGGTTTTGGACCTATAGGAACTGGTGTTCCAAATTTATTATGACAGGTAAAACATTCTGCTCGAGATGGAATCCGGTAGTTAACGCTTTTGGCAGTTTCTCCTTCTTGCCAATCTAAATTTACAAAGCTACCATTGTTTGTAAATGTTGCTTCAGTTTGTTCATCATTCCAAACATATTTGGCAAATTCCCAACCTGTTTCTGTAAAATACATTAAACGTGTTTCAAGGATTTTGGTATTTCCTGATGGAAGCACATTATCATAATAGAAGTTCTTAATTAAAAAGGCACCAATAGGAAAGTTTAATGATGAATAATCACTATCATAATTTGCTAGGCTACCGTTTGGCATCCATACGAAACGTTTTTTATGTGCATAGTCGCTAAATAATGGCGAATTCAAATCATAAGGAATAACTCCTGAAACAGGTTCTAAATTTTTTAAATCGCCTTCAAAAAAGTTGTAATCTGATAAGTTTGGATACGGTAATTCGTCTGGATTGTAAATTACAGGTGATGCGGGTAAAATAGTTACCGTTACCGTTCCTGTTGCACATCTGTTTTCAGACGAACAAATCGTGTAGACAAAGCTATCTACGCCTAAATAATCATTAGTTGGTGTGTACAGAATTTTATCGTCACTTGGATTGTTTGGCGTATTGTTATCAAGAATAGTAATATTGGCACGTGCAGAATTAGTAACAGTTAAAACACCTGTTTCTGGAATATTACTATCGTTTGCGAGTATATCTATTTCCACAAAACGATCTTGTAAAACTTGTGCTGTGTCGTTTTGAGTTTCAATTAGTAAGGAAACATAATCATCGTCTTCTGATTTGCAAGCAGTCAAAATAAGACCAAAAAGTAGTAAGTAGAAGTATTTTTTTTTCATAATCGACTTAAAAGGCGACTACGAATTTATGAAAAAAAATAATAAAAAATTGATTATTAATTGATATTTATACGATTACAGCAGGATAATACTAAACTAAACCATTTTTTAGTAGATATTCTGCAATTTGAATGGTGTTAGTTGCTGCGCCTTTTCGTAAATTATCTGCAACAATCCACATGTTTACGGTTTTTGGTTGCGACTCGTCTCTGCGGATTCTCCCAACAAAAACATCATCCTTACCATGTGCGTAAATAGGCATTGGATAGGTGTTAACATCTGTGTTATCTTGTAAAATAACACCTTCAGTTTCGTTTAACAGTTTTCGAATATCACTTAAAACAAAATCCTGTTCAAATTCAATATTTACCGACTCACTATGACCTCCAGATGTTGGAATTCTGACTGCTGTTGCCGTAACAGCTATGGATTTATCATCTAGAATTTTTTGTGTTTCACGCACTAATTTCATTTCTTCTTTGGTATAGCCGTTATCTTCAAACACATCACAATGTGGTAAAGCATTTTGGTGGATAGGGTAATGATATGCCATTTCTCCTTTTATACCAGCCATTTCATTTTCTAGTTGTTTTACGGCTTTTAATCCAGTTCCAGAAATGGACTGATAGGTAGAAA
>DIAL01000169.1:7635-7887 GCA_002414705.1 Flavobacteriaceae bacterium UBA5079 | reverse complement strand
TACAATGCGCTTAATTGTATATTTTTTATGGAGTGGCGCTAAAACCATCACCATCTGAATGGTAGAGCAATTAGGGTTTGCAATAATTTTATCTGCTTTAGTTAAGGTTGATGCATTAATTTCTGGAACAATTAATTTGGTATTAGCATCCATACGCCAAGCAGATGAGTTGTCTATAACCGTAGTTCCAACGGCTTTAAATTTTGGAGCCCATTGCAAAGATGTTTCGCCACCTGCTGAAAATAAAGCAAT
>DIAL01000169.1:0-7396 GCA_002414705.1 Flavobacteriaceae bacterium UBA5079 | reverse complement strand
CTTTACCATTAAAAACAATTTCTTTTCCAACAGATTTCTCTGATGCTACTGGTATCAATTCTGTTATTGGGAATTCACGTTCTTCTAAAACTTTTAGCATTACTTCGCCTACCATGCCAGTGGCACCAACTACAGCTACTTTCATCTTTATTATTTTAAATACAAAACTAAATAATAAATAGACTAATTGTTTTAAATAAGGCATAAAAAAAACCACTTCGGTTAGGAAGTGGTTTAGAGGTTAGAATATATAATGTAGCGGTTACTACGTATTATTTTTTAAGTAAATCGCGAATTTCTTGAAGTAACTCAATATCCGATGGTCCTTTTGGAGCTTCAGGAGCTGGTTCTTCTTTTTTCTTCATACTATTAATGCCTTTGATTACCATAAACATAACAAACGCGACAATAATAAAATCAATGACGTTGGTTAAAAATTCACCATATAAAATAGCAACTTCACCTGCCATTTCACCAGCAGCATTTACTGTGCCTTCTGTAACAACATATTTTAAATCTTTAAAGTCTGTATTAAAAATTAATCCAATTAAAGGGGAAACAATACCACCAGTAAATGATGATACGACCTTGTTAAAAGCCGCACCCATTACAAAGGCTACAGCAATGTCTACCAAATTGCCTTTCATGGCAAATTCTTTAAATTCTTTAAGCATAATAGTTAGTGTTTAGTTGGTTATTAATTATTCAAATTTAAATAAAAAGTTGAATGTAAAGGACTTAAAGTTCTAATTATTTTAAAAAAACACGTTTTACACGTTGTGAAATTGCTGTTATAATTTCGTAAGAAATACTATTTGCGCTATGTGCAAATGTATTTGCCGTTGGGTTTTTTCCAAAAATGATGACTTCATCACCTTCATGGCATGGAATATCTGTAATATCAACCATAATCATATCCATACACACATTTCCAATAATGGGTGCTTTTTGGTTGTTAATGGTTATAAAGCCTTTACCATTACCATATTGTCTGCCAATTCCGTCAGCATGACCAATTGGAATAGTGGCTGTTTTAGTTTTTTTGGTTGCTTTAAAAACACGATTATAACCAACACTATCTCCTGCTTCAATGGTGTGTATTTGAGAAATAATAGATTTTAAAGTCGCAATAGGTGTAAAGTGTGTGTCTTCAAGTTCCGAATTTCCAAAACCATATAAGCCAATTCCGGAACGTACCATATCAAAATGTGCTTCAGGATAATTTAAAACGCCAGAGGTATTGCAAAGGTGTAACATGGGTTTATAGCCTATTGCATTTATAAAGGCATCTGAAATAGTTTTAAATAATTGAATTTGATTTTCTGTGAAGATTTTTTCATTTAAATCCTCACTAGCTGCTAAATGAGAAAAAATAGATTTAGCATGAATACTTTTCGTGTTTTTTAGTGTTGTGGTTATTTTAGTAACATCAGCTCCATCAAAACCTAATCGGTTTAAACCTGTATTAAATTTAATGTGAACAGGATAATTACTTTGCTTTTCGGCTTCAGCAACTTCTATAAATGTATTGAGTACAAAATGACTATATATACTAGGTTCTAAACAACGGTCAATAAGTGTTTTGAAATTTATAGATTGTGGATGAAGTACTAAAATAGGTGTCCGTATTCCTGCATCACGTAGAGCAACACCTTCATTGGTATATGCTACGGCAAAATAATCTACTTGTAAGGTTTCTAGGTGTTTGGCAATTTCGGAGGCATCATTACCATAAGCAAATGCTTTAACAACCGCTAAAATTTTAGTTTCTGGATTTGTCCTAGATTTTAGGTACTGAAAATTTCGCGTTAAGGCATTTAAATCGATTTCAAGAACGGTTTCATGCACTTTTTCCATTGGAATCTTTGGTGTTGTTTACAATTTCTTCGGCATCATTCACGTTCATATTTCGCATTTTATCTCTTAGCATAGATTTGTAATATGCTGCACGACTCAATGGTTCATACTCGTCTACTTCGCCTAACAAAACAAGTGCGTCATTTTTAGATTTTCGGTAGCTATATTGTGCCAAATTCCCCGTTTTAGTACAAATAGCATGAACTTTGGTTACATACTCGGCTGTTGCCATTAAATTTGGCATAGGCCCAAACGGATTTCCTTTAAAATCCATATCCAAACCAGCTACAATAACACGAATACCTTTATTAGCTAAATCGTTACAAACTCGTACAATTTCGTCATCAAAAAATTGGGCTTCATCAATGCCTACTACATCACAACCATCTGCTAGTATAGGAATATTTGCTGCTGCAGGAACTGGTGTAGAACGGATTTGGTTGGCATCATGAGACACTACCATATCTTCGTCATAGCGAACATCTACAGTCGGTTTAAAAATTTCAACCTTCTGCTTGGCAAATTGCGCACGCTTAAGTCTACGGATTAATTCTTCTGTTTTACCAGAAAACATGGAGCCGCAAATAACTTCGATCCAGCCAAATTGTTCTTTATGATTTACTGTATTTTCGAGAAACATTTTGTAATTTTAACACTAAAATAAACGGATTGTTCGTTTTGTATAAAGGTGGCGTAAATTTATTAAAAATCAAAAGCATAAATAGGTTTTAAAGATAAAAAGTTATGAAGAAGAAGTTAGAAGCTGAATTAATGAGTATTGCACATAGAATACTAAAATTAAAAAGGAAAGATGATTTGAATAAAATGCACCAAGAAGTTGCAGCTTTATATGAAAAATTAACCGTTTTAAAATTCGCAAAAGAAAACTTTGAGGATGATATTCCAACTATAGGTAACGATTCCTCGTTTTTTGATATGCTTGATGTAGCTTTTAATAACAAGGTGAGTGATACTATTGAATTTGAAAACAAAACTTACATTAATTTGGATGATTCAGAGCATGAAGATATTATGGAACCTGCTATTGAAAAAATTAAGGACATGGTAGCCCAAATGCCACATGAAGCCCAAATAGTAGATACACTTTTTGAAAAAGTAACCTCAAAAACCCAAGTTCATAAAATTGATTTGGATGATATAACGGCAGGTTTTGATACCGAACCCATTTTTGATCCTGTAAAAAAATCAGACACCAATTTAAAAAAATCTCTTAACGATAAACTTAATAAAGGAATCGTTATTGGACTTAACGATAAAATTGCGTTTATTAAACATTTATTTGATGGTGAAAGCGAGGATTATAATCGTGTACTTTCTCAAGTAAGCACCTTAAATTCTATTGAAGAAGTTCAGAATTTAATATTAAATATTGTAAAACCAGACTATAATAATTGGGAGGGTAAAGATGTTTACGAAACCCGATTTATGGAACTTATTGAACGTAAATTCGTTTAATTATATTTTCTTTCCAATACACCTTTTTTAAGCATGATTTTGAATGTTAAAACACCTCAAAAGATTGTAAATTTTATTAGAAATTAGTTTGCTTTATGAAACTTTATATTGTGCCAACACCTATTGGTAACCTTCAAGATATGACCTTTAGAGCCATAGATGTTTTAAAATCTGTGGATTTAATTCTTGCCGAAGATACCCGAACATCCGGAAAATTATTAAAGCATTTTGATATTGGTACACCGTCACAATCACACCACATGCACAATGAGCATAAAACGGTTGAGGGTTTAATAAACAAACTAAAAAGTGGCGTAACCATGGCTTTAATTAGTGATGCTGGAACACCTGCCATTTCAGATCCTGGTTTTTTATTAACAAGAGCTTGTATAGAAAATGGTATCCAAGTAGACTGTTTACCAGGTGCAACCGCATTTGTTCCCGCATTGGTAAATAGCGGAATGCCAAATGATAAGTTTGTTTTTGAAGGCTTTTTGCCAGTAAAAAAAGGACGTCAAACCCGATTATTGCTCCTAGCTGAAGAAACCAGAACCATCATTTTTTACGAAAGTCCACATAAACTAATTAAAACACTTACCCATTTTTGTGAATATTTTGGAGAGGACAGACCTGTTTCTGTTTCCCGAGAACTTACCAAACTCTACGAAGAAACTATTCGTGGAACGGCTAAAGAAGTTTTAGAACATTATACAAATAAACCACCAAAAGGTGAAATAGTAGTTGTAGTTGGCGGTAAAAAGTAAAGTGTGTTTTTTTAAAAAAAACATTTACAGTATGACTGTTAATACTCATTTTCACCTTTTTTAACGATAAAAAATCTATCTTTATTTTACGGTTAGAAACCCTTTTATTATGATTAAAAAAATAGTATATCTATGTGCTTTAAGTTTTGTTTTTCAAAGCATGATTCAAGCACAAGCAATAAAAAAACAAGCAACCAAAGAACGTTTAGAGCAGACCGTTATAGAAAATTTCACAGGAAATTTAGCCTATGAAACAACCGCATTTGTTGAGAAATATTGGCGTGTAGTTGGAAATACAGGATTTAATGAAAGTATAAATTTTATTGCTAAAAATTTAGAAAGTGCCGGTTTTGTTTTAGAGGAAAATGCAAAACCAAACAACCGACTAACCTACCGGATTGAAAAGCGCGAACTTAAAAATCCCACTTGGGAAATGGTTGATGCTCGCGTAACTTTTAGCAATAAGGAAGCACCTCTTTTAGTCAACGAAACTAATCTGAATATGGTTGCATTAAATTCATACAGTACACCAGAAAACGGTGTAACTGCCCAGGTTGTCTATGTACAAGATGTGCGGAAATTGAAGAAAATGGATGTAAAAGGTAAAATTGTGTTTGCTGAAACCAGTCCGTATCAAATTTTTAATGAAGCCATAATAAAAGGTGGAGCTATTGGCTTAATGACCTATGATAATCCATCGTATTTACAACCAGAAAAAAATACAACGTCCATTCAGTTTCGTTCTATTCCTTTAAATTCCAAACTAAAACCTTGGGCAATTGCATTGTCTTATCAAGCCAAAGAGCGACTTAAAGAAGCGTTATTAAAAGGACCTCTTAATTTGAATGTGCAAATAGAGACAAAAATTTACGATTCAGAAGAATTAACCATAGTTGCAGATATTAAAGGAAATAAATTACCTAATGAGCGTCTGGTTTTCAGTGCGCATATTCAAGAACCAGGCGCTAATGATAATGCTACAGGTGTTGGTGTGGCTTTAGAAATGGCAACACTTTCAGCAAAATTATTACAAGACAATGCGTGGAATCCAGCAAGAACACTAACCTTTCTTTGGGGAGACGAAATGGTTTCCACAGCTCGTTATGTTCAAGAAGATAAAGCACGTGCACAGGACATTAAATGGGGAATTAGCTTAGATATGGTTGGTGAAAATACCGATATAACAGGTGGTTCTTTTTTAATTGAAAAAATGCCAGACCCAAGTGCTATTTGGACACGTGGTAATGATAAACATACAGAATGGGGAGGAAGTGAAATGACTTTAAGTCAAATGAAACCACATTATCTAAACGACTATTTAATTGGTCAGTTTCAAGCACAAGGCAAACGTGCTAATTGGTTAGTTAATACCAATCCGTTTGAAGGCGGAAGTGATCATGTTCCGTTTTTGCAAAGCGGAATTCCAAGTGTGTTATTTTGGCATTTTACAGATCAGTTTTATCATACAGATAATGACCGTTTGGATAAAGTATCTAAAGAAACACTTAAAAATGTGGGAACAGCATCCTTATTATCTGCTATTGGTTTATTGTCTGCAACTGGAGAAACTGCTAAAAATATTATATCAACCATAGAAACAGCCGCTATTTCCAGATTGCAAGAAGAATTAAAACAAGGGAAAATAGCCATTAAAAATGGTGATAAAATAGCGGAACAAATAGACATTATTAAGGCTTGGCAAGATTGGTACACAAAAGCCATAGCATCAACAGTTGATATGGTTTCTGGTGAAAACACCTTAAATGATGCTATTAAAAAAGCGCAAGCTTCGGTTTCGACTACTGCGGAGAATAGTATTAAAGAGTTGAATTAATAAAACCTCACTATTTCTAGTAAGGTTTCATCTAACATCTTTTTTAAACATGCTTACCAACTTCAAAACCATGCTTTCCTAAAAACTGATTACCGCTTTCTATGGCATCATTTTCTAACGTGGTTCCCATAGAATCATTCCATCTATTTAAATAACCAAAAAGGGAAATAACACCCAACATTTCTACAATTTCACCTTCGTTCCAATGTTTATGCAAGCGTTTTTGTATGGTTTCATCAACCGCATTTGGTACTTGACTGGCAGCTAAACTAAAATCTAGAGCAGCACGTTCTGCTTCCGAAAATGCGGAATGTGTTCTATATTCCCAAATATTATCTAATTGTTCTTGTTCGGCACCATAACGTTCGGCAGCTCGAATGGCATGTGCTTGGCAATACCTGCAACCTGTTGCATTACTAGAAACCCAAGCTATCATGCGTTTTAAGGCAGATGTTACGCGACCTTCATTAGCCATTACCGCTTTATTTAGGTTTATAAACGCTTTGGAAATAGCAGGTCTACGCTGCATGGTTAAAACCGAGTTTGGACAAAACCCTAACGTTTCATTAAAAAATTCGGCTAATTCTTTAGTTTCTAAATCGTGATCTGCGGATAATGGTGTTATAAGTGGCATAGTTTAGTCTTTATATAGAAATCTTAAAATAATTAATTTTTTTAGTATTACTTACTATTTATTTGGTGGGTTTTATTTTCCTAGAAAACCAAGATGGTTATAAAAATACAAATTTTAGTAACCAACGGACATTTAATAGATATTTAAAAGTTATAAAATCTATTTTGTTAACAATAGACTGACACGACAGGTTTGGGTAAGTTTTATTGGCTTTCTTAAAAGAAAAGGAGGCTACCAATATACTGATAGCCTCCTTTATTAGTAATATTCTTTTTTACATAAGTTTCCAAACTCTAAAAATTCTCTATATTAAGGAGTTTCTTATGTTGTTCCATAAGTAAAATGTATTTATTTTATTTCTTTAACAATAATTTTACCAATTAAATTCACATCTGTTCCTTGCGTTTTCTCAAGTTCCAAGGTAATATCTGTTGATGGCTTAATCAAGCAACTTGTTGTTGAAATATTATAAGAAACATCTGAGCCACCTTGTCCAAAATAAAGTTCAGTTGCAAGGTATTGATTGTTTGTTGCATCTTTCAATTTGAAAGTATGTCCACCTGTTGCATTGTATATATAAAAGGCAACGGATACTTCATACATTTTGTTTGCATGTAGTGTAATAGATGATCCATTCATTACAACACCATTTACATAAGTTGCTTCTGGAAACATAGAAGTCAACGTTTGAGCACCTAATGTACTTGCGTTTCCTATATATCCGTATGCATATTCTGGCATTGCTCCGGAACCTGTAGCACTGATTACACCACTAGTGATATCAATCCCTGTACCTGCCGTATAAGTTCCTGCTGGTCCTTGTGGTCCCGT
>DIAL01000056.1:36210-36517 GCA_002414705.1 Flavobacteriaceae bacterium UBA5079 | reverse complement strand
GGGATGCTTTTTTGTTTTAGGGTGGTTTTGGTTTTTTTAAAAGGTGTAAACAGACATATTACATTTAACTCAATATCCTGGAACTAGCTTTCTTTTGGTATTTAAATTATAACTCAACTAATTTCTTGGTTTTATAGATACTCGTTGAGCAACATTCTATATCTTTTTGTAGGAATTACCTTCTATTTCTGCTTTTTGTCGAAGAAAAATGTCTTTTTATCGTTTTTTTATTTTGTTTCATTATAATTTACTCTACCTTTACAGTCCTTCAATAAGTCCCTAAACGATTTATTCAGCTTATTTAAGG
>DIAL01000056.1:27869-36105 GCA_002414705.1 Flavobacteriaceae bacterium UBA5079 | reverse complement strand
AGCTTATTTAAGGTTAATTAATCCATTCAAGACATTTTTTGTCTTTCCCTCATGTTTATATTTTACATTTTGTGGCTGTTTTTGCTGCAATCTGAATTTAAGGTTATTAATCCATCTTCCCTCGACAGTGATTTTTAATGTAAAAATCAATTATTGTTTTTAATTAACTGAAATTTAATAGTAAAATTTTTTAACCCTAAATTACCTAACATGAAAACTCTTAAAATTACTTTAGTCGCATTTATTTTTTGTATGACACTTACTGGTCTTACTATTCAAAATGAAAATTCAAACCCAAATAATGAGGAACAAGTTTCTCAAAAAGAAGATTTCACCTATGCTTTTCAAGCTAAAAGGCATATAAGAAGAGGTTCTGCTGTTCCAACCAACGGATAAAAAAAACAACATATTTATGAAAAACCCTTTATATACAAAGGGTTTTTCTTTGTTTTCTAGTCAATTAAAGACTTATCTTGATAACATGGCTGTTAGTGTTATAAAATATTTTAAATTTGAGAAGATTTGAAGTATCGCTATGTTTTTAAAAAATGCACCTTTCCTTTTTTTTATCTTTTTTTGTTCCATATTCTATGCGCAGCAAATCCCCCAAAATCAGCTTATAGATAGTGTAAATTATTACAGTGTATTGTCGGAAAACAATTCCTACGGTCTCAATGAGCGTCAAGCTTTTATTAAGAAAGCCATAGAGTTTTCAAAAATAACGAAACAAGATTCTATTATTTTAAAGTCAAAACGTCAATTAGCCACATTGTTTTTACGACAATTTGCGGTTGATTCTCTTTACGATTTAAATCATGAAAATCTGAAATTAGCCAGAAAACTTAATGATACATTAGCATTGGCTTATATTAATAATGTTTTGGGTTGGTATCATTCACAAAAACGCCAAGTAGATAGTTCGTATTCGTATTATTATAATGCATCAAAATATTTTGACACATTAAATATGAATAAGGATCAGGCTGATGCTGTTGTAGCCATGGCAAATATTCAATTTGAAGAGCGTGATTATGTGGGTTGTGAAAGTAATGCGTTTCAAGCTATTCGTTTGTATATGCAATTACCAAAAAGCGATGCTATTTACGATAGCTTATGGGCTATGTATAATTTAGTAGCTATATCTTCAGACGAATTAAAACTATTTGATAATGCTATTGAATACCACAACAAGGCCTTATCGTTTAGTAACATGATTGAGGATAATTTTCTCTATACATTGTATTCCAAAAGTAATCTTGCGCTTATTTATAAAGAGCTGAAACAATATGATAAAGCTTTAGAAATTTATCAAGAATTATTTATCAAGGAAGATATTCTGAAACAAGAACCTGAAAATTACGCCCTTATTTTAGGTGATTATGCCATATTAAAGCATAAAGCAGGAAGTTTTGATAAACAAGACATAAGGAACATGTTATCAGAGGCATACTGGATTAGCGATAGTACTGACAATGATTTAAGTCGGATGTCTGTTGCGTTAAATACTTCCGAATTTTATTTAGATGAAGGTATATTGGATTCCGCTTTAAATTATGCTAATATTGCTTACAAACTTGGTAAATTTTCCATAACGCATGATGTGACGTTGAATGCATTATTGTTAAAATCTAAAATAGAAAATGAAAAAGAATCTGTAGAGTATTTAAATCAATACATTCATTTAAATGACAGCCTTATTAATAAAGAACGTGCTATTCGCAATAAATTTGCGCGAATAGAATTTGAAACGGAACAAGTAGAACTTGAAAATAAGCAAATTTCTCGTGAACGCTTATGGCTCATGATTTTATCCGCCGGATTAATTGTTACATCGTTTCTATTATATATTATAATTACGCAACGCTCTAGAAATAAAGAATTAAAACTTGTTCAACAACAACAAGAAGCAAATGAGGAAATTTATAACCTAATGTTAACGCAGCAGGATAAAATAGACGAGGCCAGAACGAACGAGAAAAAACGTATCTCACAAGATTTGCACGATGGTATTCTTGGACGTCTTTTTGGAACACGTTTAAGTTTAGATAGTTTAAATATGAGTTCTACAGAGGAAGCTATACAGACCCGTGAAAATTATATTCAAGAACTAAAAATTATTGAGCAAGATATCCGAGAAGTATCACATGAGTTAAATACCGATTTTATTTCTAATTCTGGATATCCAGCTATTATTGAAACCTTGGTAGAAACACAAACAAAAGCCTACGGTTTGTTGTTTTCTTTGCATAGCGATTCAGAAATTTCATGGGAAGATGTTTCCAATAAAACAAAAATTCATATTTATAGAATGTTGCAGGAATCGCTTCAAAATATCTATAAACATGCACAAGCAAGACAGGTTGCTATTAGCTTTAAACTGAAAAAAAATGTAATTTGGTTGCAAATTATTGATGATGGCTCTGGTTTTGATAGCCAAAAAGCCAGAAAGGGCATTGGATTAAAAAACATGTATTCAAGAGTTTCAGAATTTAAAGGTGAATTAAATATCATATCAGAAAAAGAAAAAGGCACAACAATTACCATAAAAATCCCAATCTAAATTAATTATGGAAGAAACTATTCGCATACTAATGACAGATGACCACCCAATTATTATTGAAGGGTATCAAAATACATTACTTGCTACCAAAAAAGAAAATCAAATATTACAAATAGACATTGCCAATACCTGCGATCAGTCTATTGATTTTATGAAAAAAGCAGTTGACAAGGAATTACCCTATCATGTTTTGTTTATGGATATTAGTCTGCCTCCTTCAGAAGATGGAGGATTTACATCTGGCGAGGATTTAGCAAAATATGCCAGACGTATTATGCCAAGTGCAAAAATAATTATGCTCACCATGTTTAATGAGCCTTATAGAATACATCATATTATAAAGGATATTGATCCGGAAGGCTTTTTAATTAAAAGCGATTTAACATCTCGCGAACTTGCTAGTGCGTTTCAAGCCGTACTTTTCAAGCCGCCTTTTTACAGTGCAACGGTAAGCACTACCATCCGAAAAACTATTACCGACGATATTAATTTAGATGATATTGACAGAAAAATACTCTATCTTTTATCACAAGGTATCCGAACAAAAAGTTTAAAAGACCATTTTGAAATATCTTTAAGTGCCATTGAAAAGCGTAAAAAGCAGTTGAAAATTATTTTTGAAGTGGAAAATAGTAATGACGAGAACCTGCTAGCTGTTGCAAAAAAGGCAGGATTCATATAAATTTTATAGCATATTGTGTTAAATAAGCATTTTTATTAAATTATTTTTGGTCTGATATGCTTTGCTGTGACTAGTAATTACGGTTTTTCCGTAATGGTGTTACGGTTTTGCCACAGCAAAAAGTTATTTGTTATAACTACATTTGAATATCAACGACAAATTAATCCCTCATAAAATAAATTTGTTGAATAAATAGCATTTACACTAACCTCGTGGTTTTTCATTTTTTTAAATTGGAAGCCATGAGGTTTCTTCTTTTTAGAAAGAAAAAATATGAGCTTTATATTCCCAGACAGTAGATAAAAAGAAGCCCAAATACACAATTGCCACAATAAACTTGATAAAAGTTCCTGCTAAAAAGCCTAAAAATGAACCAAATGCAGCTTTAATAGCAATTTTGGAATCCGCTTTATTTATCATTTCGCCAATAAATGCGCCAAGAAAGGGCCAGATAATAATACCAAAAGGACCAAATATTGGAAATATAATTGCAACAATAAGTCCCAATGTGGTGCCAATGACACCCTTTTTACTACCGCCAAAACGTTTGGTTCCCATTGCCGGAATAATGTAATCCAATGCAAAAACAATTAAAGCAACAGCTAAAGTAATCCCTAAAAACCACCAGTCATTTGGGACTGCCTTTGTTAAATAAAGAATCAGTAAGCCAATCCAACTTAATGGAGGTCCGGGTAAAATGGGTAAAAAGCTACCAGCTATACCAATCAGCATAAAAACAAACCCTAAAACAACTAATATAATATCCATAAATGTTTCCTGTTAGACGAAGATACTTAAAGAATGTTACAAGTTATTAACTATAAAATTAGTTTAAACTAAATAATTAGTTATATTTGTTTAACTAAAAGTTTAGTTAAAAAATAATTCGCAATAAAAGTCATGATCCAAAAAAAGCAATTAACCAAAGCCGAAGAAGAAATAATGCAAGTATTATGGCAATTAGAAAAAGCAGCAGTAAAACAAATTATTGCGCAACTGCCAAAGCCAAAACCTGCTTATAATACGGTTTCTACCATTGTGCGTATTTTAGAAAGTAAGGGATTTGTGGATTATGAAAAACAAGGAAAGGGACATATTTATTACCCATTAGTAAAAAAGCAAGATTATAGCAATCAGAGCATAAACGTGTTAGTTGATAATTATTTTCAAGGCTCATTTAAAAGTATGGTGTCCTTTTTCATGAAGAAAAATGATATCAGTTTGCAAGAATTAGAATCTGTATTAAAAGAGATTCATAAAGACGAAAAATCATGATACACTATATAATTCAAATCATTGCGTTTCAGTTATTTTTCTTACTCATTTATGATGTGTTTTTAAAGAAAGAAACGTTTTTTAACTGGAATCGTGCGTATTTATTAGTAACGGTAGCACTTTCGGTTGTGTTGCCATTTATTAAAGTAGCAGGTTTTAAAGAGGCTGTTCCACAAGATTTTATGGTCAGGTTGCCACAAATTTTGTCCCAAACACCAAATACAATCTTTTTAGAAGAAGTGGTCATTAGTGGAAGCAACACATCGCACAGTTTTCTATGGTATTTCTCATTGGTTTTAGTAATTGGAAGTGGTCTAGCTATTTTATTCTTTATCATGCGTTTAATTAAAATTATAAAGCTGACGTATGACAATCCCAAGCAAAAGGAAGGTTCTGTTTATTTTGTGCGGATTTTAAAAAGTATGTTAGCATTTTCTTTTTTCAACTATGTGTTTTTAGGTGAGAACATAAAAGAAACCGAACGCAAACAAATAATAAAACACGAGCTTGTTCATGTGAAGCAAAAACATACGTGGGATTTGCTGTTTTTTGAAATACTTCGAATGGTATTTTGGTTTAATCCACTCGTCTACATGTTTCAAAGCCGTATGGCAGATTTACATGAATTTATAGCAGATTCTCAAGCTGTGAAACACAACAAAAAGCAATATTATGAAAATCTATTAGCACAAATTTTCGATACGAATCAGGTATCATTCATCAATCCATTTTTCAAACAATCATTAATCAAAAAACGAATTATTATGTTACAAAAAACAAAATCAAAACAAGTACAACTCATCAAGTACGCTTTATTAATCCCTATGGTTTTAGGCATGTTGGTATATTCATCATGTTCTGAAGAAGCCACACAACCTGAAGTTGTAGAACAGGAATTAACCGTTCAAGCTCAAATAGAACTTTTAAAGAGTTCTATTGAAGCGAAAGGTGAATTAACAGATGCCGAGAAAACAGCTTTACAAAGTATTTTTATCAACGCTTTGAAAACTCATGAGAGTGACGGTATTATTGAAGTTGTCGAAGAACAATCAAAAACCGAAAAGCAAGATCGAAATGGTGAAGTTATTGAAGTGGTAGAACAAGAGTCATTCGGATCTGATTCAGAGGTGCCTTTTGCATTAATTGAACAGGTTCCTGTTTTTCCTGGATGTGAAAGTGGTATAACCAATGCCGAAAAGAAAAATTGCATGAATACAAAGTTAAATGCTTTTATTGGTCGAAATTTCAACACGGAATTAGCTAGCTCATTAAATCTTGATGGTGATGTTCATATTAGGTCATTCTTTAAAATAAATACATCTGGAAAGATTGTTGATATTAAAGTTCGAGCGCCTCATCCTGAATTAGAGGCAGAAGCCAAACGTGTTATTAGCATGATTCCTAATTTAATCCCAGGAGAGCAGAGAGGAAAAAAAGTAACTGTGCCTTACTATTTGCCCATAAAATTTAAAGTAAATGAGTAGAGGCATTCTTATAATTTTAATACTCACTTTTTTTAAAACCGAAGCGCAACCTTCGGTTTTAAATGTTGCAGATAGTTTGTTAGCTAATGGTAATTATTCTGAAGCTATTAAAGTCTACAAAACCTATAAAAATGTTGATGCTATTTCTTATAAATTAGCGCAATCCTATACAGCTATTGGGAACTATGACGAAGCTTTAAACTTTTACCAACGCAGTATTCAAGCAGATCCCGATAATGCCTTATTAAAATACGAATATGCTAAATTGTTATCTAAAACGAGAAATTTTCAAACCGCATCATCAGTTTTTAAACAACTAATAGCAACAGATTCACAACATCCAAACTACCATTATGAATTAGGATTAGTGTATGAGCAATTACGAGATTCTTCAGCTTTATCAGAATTTAAAACCAGCTTTAATTTAGATTCAGGACATCAAAAAGCCATTTTTAAATTAGCAAAACGACACTTACAAAAACGTGAGTTTGATTCGGTAGATTACTTTATAGATATCGGTTTAAAAACATACGAGAACAATTTGGAACTCATTAGTTTGAAAGCGCAAAATTATTATTGGAAAAAGGACTACAAAACAGCAGCAGTTTGGTTTGAAAAATTATTGACATTGGGTGAGGACTCCCAATTTTTACATGAAAAGTTAAGCTTTTCGTATTCCGAAATTTCAGAAGTTGAAAAGGCCATTGAACAACAAAAATTGGCATTAGCCAAAGAGCCAAGAAACATAGATAATAATTATATTTTGGGTTCTTTATTTACAAGAGTAAGCGACTATAAACAAGCAGAAAATTACGTCAGCAAAGCACTTGAGTTAGCGGATTTACCGTTGGATTCGGAATATATGAATTTAGGCACCATACAAAATCATCAAAAAAAGCACCAAGCCGCCATTCAGTCGTTTGAAAAAGCGTTAGTTGAAAACCCTAATAATATGTACGCTGCTTTTTTTTTAGTATATACCAAAGACGATTTTTATAAAGATATTGATACAAGAATAAAACTTTATGAAGATTTTATGGCAAAATATCCCGAAAGCCCATTTTCATATAAAGTAAAAAGTAGGTTGAGTGAATTGAAGCAAGAAAAATTTATGAATACAGATTAAAATATAAAAATATTGTATTTTTCGGGTTCATAAAAACCTATGAAACAGCTGTATTTTATTTTAATGTGTTTGTTGGTTAACTCCTGTAATTATTTCGATGTAAAAAAAACATCGTCGGACGTTATTCTGGAGAATGAATTGATGACGTTTAATTGGAATGACGTGGATGAATATCCTATGTTTGAAAGCTGTGACGAAAACGCTTCAAAAGAAGAAAAAAAAGACTGTTTTCAAAATACATTAACCCAAATTATTACACAAAAACTCCAACAGGATACGCTTATTGTAAAGCAGGATATTCATGATACAGTTTACATGAATTTTGAAATTTCAAAAGTAGGTTTACTTTCACTTATGACCATTAAAGCCGATTCTTTAACGCTTCAAGAAATTCCAAATATTAAAGAATTACTTCATAAGAGTGTGGATTCATTACCGAAAATTTATCCAGCTATTAGACGTAGTCAGCAGGTTAAAACGGCTTTTACACTACCTGTGATTATTCAGGTTAATTAAAAATTAAAACCGAATAGCCAGCTTTCGCATGAGTCGTAATATTTCTGCATACAACCATATTAATGTTACCAATAATCCCCAAGTTGCTAGCCATTCTTTTTCCTTTGGTGCTTTATTTTTATGACGTTCAATATAATCGAAATCCAAAAGTAAGGCTAATGATGCAAAAACGGCAGCTACCACATTAAAGCCAATAGCAAGCCATGATGTTCCCCAAAGAAAACTTTTTATACCGAAGAAACTCAATATCCATGAAATAAGATACGTCACAAAAATGGCTGTACAAGCTGTTATAATGATACTTCGTAGTTTTTTTGTCACCACAATAATACGCGTTTGATAAAGTGTTAACACAACGAAAAAAGTGACGATTGTAACACCAATTGCCTGAAACGGTAAATTAGGAAATTGCGCTTGTGCATAACTGGTAATGCCACCAAGAAAAAAACCCTTGGCTATAGCATAAAGTGGTACTAAAATTTTAGCCCAATGTTGCCTAACAGAAATGATTAAACTAATAACAATAGCTGTAATCATGCCTCCTAAAGTAAACCATTTTATGTTATTTCCATTGCTGTAATAATACCAAATAG
>DIAL01000056.1:26774-27772 GCA_002414705.1 Flavobacteriaceae bacterium UBA5079 | reverse complement strand
TTGCAACAATTGCAATACAGAAAACCGATTTAATAAGGATACCAGTAACCGTCATTTTTTTAGATGATGTGTTATCATCATCCCAAAAATAGTTGGAGAAAGCTGGATTGGATGTTTGGTCTAAACGCACTATAAATTCATTTTAAAGCCTAGAGTAAAATCAATAGGAAAATTATCACTATTATCAGTAAATAGGGCATAAATATCATGATATGCAAAGGTGATAAAACCATTTTTGGTGACACGAAAATCAGCTCCAAAACCAAGAATAAAAGGCACATCAATATTTGAGAAGGATTCATCATAAGTCTCAACTCCGGGAATACTAGATGTGTAAGTTGCCTGTCCAAAGTCATAAGTCACCAGTTTTAAATTACCATACACATTAAAACGGTCTTTATTAATAAATCGATAACGGTAACCAATGGCAATTTGTGTGGCTGTGTATTTAAAATCATCAGCTTCTAAAGCGTGTCTGAAATGGAAAAATAGTGCATGACGTTGTAATCTAGTAGCTTCAAAAAATTCAAATTCTAATCCAAAAAACGGCACGCTAGTATTGTTTGGATTTTCTACCAAGGGCTGATTGGTAATACCACCAAAAGCACCTAAACGGGTTTGAAGTTTAGCGCGAGGTTCAAAATTATAGTTTAAATCGGTTGTGGCGTTGTAGGTATTAAAAAAGTTTTCTAAACTGTATAAGGTTAGATTTACGTTTTCGGTAGAAACACCATAACCTTCTGTTAGGTTTTTTAAAACAGTTTTATATTCTTCTTGATATTTTCGGGTGTCACCATCTTTGGTGTTAACCAATTCCTGGATATTACCAGATTCTGTTCTTACAAAATAACGATATGTGCCATTGTCAATAGTCCAAAGTAAATCTAGATTTCCTTCAATAGCGGTTTTTAACTCTATGGTTTCATTATTAATAGTGTAGGACTGTTGTGAGAAACTTAAAAATCCGAGACCTAAAAATCCAAGTAAAAACAAGGCCT
>DIAL01000056.1:22453-26639 GCA_002414705.1 Flavobacteriaceae bacterium UBA5079 | reverse complement strand
TTGAAAATTTTGATTACTTGTAAAGCTAAAGAAATAAAATGATATCTATAATACTATTTTTTTATTTTTTGAACGTTCTACCTTTCCAGGTATACGCTTTGTAAAATGAAATGAATATAATATAGGTACTAAAAAAGGGGTAAAAAATACTAGCCGCTAAATACGATGTTAGCACGGATTCTTGGTGTAAAAACCGACTAGTTTTAAAAATTAGTAGAAAGTCTATGCTTAATTTTATAAGCAATATGCTTATAAAATTATTTGTTGTTAAAATGCCAAAAGCCACTATTGGAATTAGGACAACTATCAGTAAATTCATAAGCATAACAAGGAATCCTGTAAAGATGCCGAAAAAACTTTTATAGTGCGTAGATTTTGCAGCCCATCGTAAACGTTGAGACACTAATTGATTCCAGTTTCTTTGTGGTTTTGTTTCAACGGTAGCATCTATAGTTTTTAAATAAAACACATCTTCTGAATTGTGTTTTACGGCTTTTTGAAGTAAAAAAACATCATCACCACTGGCTATTTCTGTTGAGCCTTCAAAACCAGATAATTCCGAAAACAATTCTTTTTTGTAAGCTAAATTTGCACCATTGGCTAAAAAAGGTTCTTTAATTCCAAAACAGCCAATAGTTGTACCTATTAAACTTAATAAATCTAGCGTTTGAAAGCGGTCTAAAAATGAAGCAATATCATGGTAATTAACAGGAGCAGCAATTAATCTTGCAGGTGTATTTTGAATCATCCCGTTAAAGCTTTTAAGCCAAAGTTTGGGAACTATACAATCTGCATCGGTTGTAATAACCCAGTTATATTTCGCTTTTTTTATGGCCATTGAAATGGCTTCTTTTTTTGGCGATGTACTTTTAACATTGTTCTTTAAAATCGTAACGTGTTGTAAGCCGTTTTCAATAAAGGTTTTTATGTTTTCTACGGATCTGTCTTCAGAATCATCATCAATCAGAATTATTTCATATAAATCTGTTGGGTAATCAAGATTTTTTATGGATTTTAAAAGCTGCGGTAAATTATTTTCTTCATTTCTAAAGGGAACAATAATTGAAAATGGTGTTTTTTCTGGAATGTCTTTTGATTGAAATTTTGGAACCTTCTCAAATCCATAAATCAGCACACCTATTAAAAGGAGATATGCTAACGTGATGGATATGGCTATAATAAATACCATGTTTAGTATTTAGGGAGTTTAAATTTCAAAACAAATATACTACCAAAAACACTAGGAAGCACCACGTTTAGTAACCACATAACAGTAACCGTACTTAAAACAGTAAATGTATTCACGCCAACTATAGCAAACAAATAAACGGCAACGCTACTTTTTATAACCACATCAAAAATGAAAATAGAAGGGATTACGGATGCTAAAAGATACATACTGGTTATAACCAAAAGTGTGTTGTAATATGAAGTTGAAACGCCAAATAGCGTTAAGATATAATAAAATTGAAAAGAGAAAATAGCATATCTAATTACCGCTAGTACAAAACCAATACTATAAATTTTAAAAGGCAATTGTTTAAAGTAATTAGTCATTTTTTCTAATGAAAACCATTTAAATAGTACCTTACTTTTGGTAATAGCTATAATTCCAACAGCAGCTATAATTAGGGTAATGGCTCCAAAACGTGCAATTTTATAATAATCGATATCAGTTTCGTATTGGTTTAAAAAAAGATATAATCCAGCACTTCCTATTAAAACCGTAACGAGCATCTGTAAACTATTACCCAATAAATTTAATGCCACAACACGTTTACGTTCGGAAGGTTTATAATACATAGCTTTTACGCCATATTCGCCAATACGGTTGGGTGTAAGTAAAGAGGCGGTTAAGGAGCCTAAACTTTGCTCCAAAGCTTTATGAAATGAGATTTTTTTAAATGAAGACACTAAAACACGCCATTTTAGAATTTCAAAAAACCAATTAAAATAGGTCAAAACAACTAAAAAACTAATGGTTTTGAGTGAAAATTTATTGTTTTCGCTTAAATAATTGACAAAATCTTGAAAATCTAAATCAGGATTTGCTGTCAGTTTGTTATAAATAAAATAAAAAGCACCAACTACTATGCTCAATTTTATAAGCACTAAAAAGAATTGTTTAGTTTTGTGTGGAAGCGTTCCAAACATATTTTGGCGTTTTTCAATAACAGGTAATGATACAAATAAAAACAATTAACTACTATGCACATAGCTTTTAAACAAATTAAGCCAGTTGGTTTGGCAGCTATTTTATTTTTTATGGTTGCAAGCAGTTTTGCTCAAAGTGAAGCCAGCCGTTGGAAAGCCCAGATTTCTGTTGGGTTAAATAGTCCAAGTTCAACCGGTTTTGTAACAGGTTTTGAAGGTAAGTCTATTAATTTTCCTACTATGCAATTAGGTATTCAGCGTATGTTTAAACCACAATATGGTGTAAAATTAGATTATGGGTTTAATCGTTTGGAGCAAGATTCAGGTTCACCTTACTTTAAAATTAATTATTCTAGAATTAATGCGCAGTTTGTGTACGATTTATCTCCGATAGCAACCTTTTTGCCTCCATATTTAGGAATTGTTGCACATGCAGGGCCTGGATTTTCAATGGTGAAGCCGTTAAGTGGATATTCTGAAAATAATACATCATTTTTAAATGCCATGGCAGGATTGGAATTTCATTATACTGTTTCACGAACCCTTTCTGTGTTTTTGGATACGTCATACATTTACGGATTTAGTTCAGATTTTGACCCAATGTCTGATGGGTTTGGGTCGTTTAATGGAAACCTATTTACAGCAACAGTAGGTGTTTCAATATCATTAAGTGGTTGCTATTATTGTGATTAATGAGCAAAGAAAAAATTATTTTAGGGATTGATCCTGGTACAACTATTATGGGTTTTGGATTGATAAAAGTAGTGGGAAAAACCATGACTTTTATGCAGTTAAACGAATTAGATTTAAAAAAATACACAGATCACTACCTAAAACTTAAACTTATTTTTGAACGTACCATCGAGTTGATTGATACGCATCATCCAGACGAAATTGCTATTGAAGCACCTTTCTTTGGGAAAAATGTGCAGAGTATGCTCAAGTTAGGTCGCGCGCAAGGCGTAGCTATGGCAGCTGGCTTAAGTCGGGAAATCCCAATTACCGAATATGCTCCCAAAAAAATAAAAATGGCCATTACCGGAAATGGAAATGCCAGTAAAGAACAAGTAGCTAAAATGCTCCAAGGTTTGTTAGGGTTAAAAACCTTGCCAAAAAATTTAGATTCTATGGATGGTTTGGCAGCAGCCGTATGTCATTTTTACAATGAAGGTCGCATAGAAATTGGAAAAAGTTATTCAGGTTGGGCTAGTTTTGTCAAGCAAAATGAAGATCGGGTTAAGAAGAAGTAAGTAGATTGCAGTATTGTAATTATAAAATAAAAGAGATTTTAAGCACTTCAAGCGCGTAAAAACGGCTTGAGACTGAATATAAAAAAATGGCCGGAATTTACATCCACATCCCGTTTTGCAAGCAAGCGTGTCATTATTGTGACTTTCATTTTTCTACGTCCTTAAAAAAGAAAGATGAATTGCTTCAGGCTTTAGTCACCGAGCTTCAGTTGCGAAAGGACGAATTCAAAAATATCCAAGTTGAAACCATTTATTTTGGAGGCGGTACACCTAGTCTTTTAAATAAAGATGAATTGAAAGGGCTCATTGATGCCGTTTATAAAAATTATCAAGTTTCCGATAATCCTGAAATCACTTTAGAAGCCAATCCAGACGATTTAATTTCTGCAAAAGATGCCTCAAATACCGTTTTTCAAGATTACAAAAGCATTGGTATTAACCGATTATCCATTGGCATTCAATCTTTTTTTGAAAGCGATTTAAAACTCATGAATCGTGCGCATAATTCAAAAGAAGCTAAAAACGCTTTACAGGAAGCCACCACGTATTTCGATAATATTTCTGTCGATTTAATTTACGGGATTCCAGGTTCAACAAATGACCAATGGCTTAAAAATATTGAAACTGCTTTAGCTTTTAATATTCCACATATTTCTAGTTATGCCCTAACGGTTGAACCCAAAACAGCTTTAGCGAGTTTTATTGAAAAAGGCGTTATTAAAAATGTAGACGATGCTTTGGCGGAACAACAATTCCATATTTTAGTGGATACACTTACCCAA
>DIAL01000056.1:21776-22364 GCA_002414705.1 Flavobacteriaceae bacterium UBA5079 | reverse complement strand
TTTAGTGGATACACTTACCCAACATGGTTTTGTGCATTATGAGTTGTCTAACTTTGGGAAACCCGATTATTTCAGCCGAAACAATTCAGCTTATTGGCAAGGTAAATCCTATTTGGGAATTGGACCTTCGGCACATTCTTTCAATGGAAACGAACGTGGTTGGAATGTTAGAAATAATTCAAAATACATACAGTCTCTATTGGAAAATAAGTTGCCAATAGAAATTGAAAAACTATCAAAATCCGATCAGTATAACGAATATATTATGACAGGTTTACGCACTATTTGGGGTGTTTCATTAGATAAAATTGAGCGTGATTTTGGAATACATTTTAAAGAATTACTGCTAAAAGAATCTGAAAAACATATAAAAAATCAGTTGTTATATATTGAAAAAAACACCTTGCGTGTTACCAAAAAAGGATTGTTTTTATGTGATGGGATTGCATCCGATTTATTTCTACTAAATTAAACGGTCTAGAGTTGTATTTATCCTGACTTTTACGTTTCTTATAACCACATTGATTATAGAAAATTAGAAACATGATTGCAACCATTGAAACCAATTCAAAAAAATATAAAATAGAG
>DIAL01000056.1:17550-21603 GCA_002414705.1 Flavobacteriaceae bacterium UBA5079 | reverse complement strand
AGATTTATCCAAACCCTTGGACATCTCCATTCCCATGCGTGCTGCACTAAATAATGTGAATGCCTGGTATCAAGATCCTCCAAAGATTGAACCTGTTCAAGATGGCGATTGGATAGCAAGTGTAGTAGGAGGAGCCGATATTAATTTTAATAATATTTTTTTCAATCCGCATGCACACGGAACACATACGGAATGTGTTGGGCATATTACAAAAAAAGTGCATTCTGTAAATCAGAATTTAAAACAGTTTTTCTTTTTGGCAGAAGTGATAACAGTTGCTCCAGAAAAACATAAAACGGATTTTATTATCTCCAAAAAACAAATCCAGTTTGCTTTGGGAAATAAAAAACGCGAGGCTGTTATTTTGAGAACAATTCCGAATACAAATGAGAAATTAAATCAGCAATACTCGAATACAAATCCACCTTATTTATTAGAGGAAGCAGCAATCTATTTACGTGAAAAAGGCGTCAAACATTTACTGATAGATTTACCAAGTGTGGATAAAGAAAAAGATGATGGACAATTGCTAGCACATCATGCTTTTTGGAATACTTCTGGCCGAAAGCGTATGGATGCAACCATTACGGAATTAATTTTTGTGCCAAATGCAGTTGAAGATGGCACCTATTTTTTAAATCTTCAAATTGCACCTTTTGAAAATGATGCCACACCAAGTAAACCTGTTTTATTTGAAATTGAGTAAATTAGATATGTGCAAATACTAATTATGGATATATTTTTTGGTTTATATAAATTAGCACACCGCGAAGTCGTTGAAGCCATTTCTTTAATTGAAAATTTAGTGTTAATTGGTTGGAAAATAGATTATTCGGTAGTAAAAATATCTGAATTTTCAGAAACAAATCCGTTAGAAAAATAAATCATGAATATCGAACAACTTCGGGAGTATTGTATTTCAAAAAAAGGCGTTACTGAACACTTTCCGTTTGATGAAGATGTGTTAGTTTTTAAAGTTGGTAATAAAATGTTTCTGCTGACTTCCTTAAAAAATTGGGAACAAGATGAAGCTGCAATAAACGTAAAATGTGATCCTGAATATGCGTTGGAGCTACGCGCAAATTATGAAAGTGTGGAACCTGGATATCATATGAGCAAAATACACTGGAATACGCTCAAACTTTATAAAGGCGAATTATCAATCTCACTTATAAAACAGATGATTGATGATTCTTACGTTCTGATTTTCAAGTCCTTAACAAAAATGGTTCAAGAGGAGTTATTAAAGTGATTTTTTCCAGCTTATACTTTGTGGTATTTTAAGACTTTAAAGTTGTTGTTTTTTATAAGTTGAACTTGATTTTATGTACCTTTAATCATTGAAATCTACTATCTTGCCTTTTTAAATTATTATTTTAAATGAATAAACCACTCAATATTCTTTTGGTAGAAGATGATGCTATTGAAGTCATGAAATTCCAGAGAGTTTTATTAAACTTGGAGTACAACCATACTGTATCTCAATCTGCAAATGGTGAAGAAGCCATAGTTTACTTAAACGAAACTAAAAATCTCCCTAATATCATATTGTTGGATTTAAATATGTCAAGAATGAATGGTTTAGAGTTTTTAGAATACTTAAAAACTCACGAAGATTTTAAGTGTATTCCAACGGTAATTCTAACCACATCTAGCAATAAAAAAGATGTTTTGGAATGTTACCGTATGGGAATTGCAGGATATGTTTTAAAACCTCTTAAATATGAAGAGTATGTGTCCTGTATTCAGTGCTTTTTTCAATATTGGATGCATAACCAATTAGTGCATTAATTTTAAAGTATGGAAGCAATAATTATTGCAAACTTGCAACGGGAATTAGAGTCAGAACGATTAAAAAACAAGTCGTTGGATGAGGCTTTAAGGATTAAGACATTAGAGAATAAAACATTAAAAAGTACTCGTGTTGTTATTGATACTGTGACTACAACGGATGAAGCTTCAACCAAAACCAAAGGGCAATTAATTGGTGTTTTAGATATTGTTATTAACCGATTATTTGGGTCCTATAATATTTATGAAATAGCTCAAGAAATTTCAGATATTTTATCACAATTCTTAGGCACCAATGATTGTGTTATTTATGCTGTTTATAAAGATAAAAACCATTTGGAGCAAATAGCGGCTAGCGGTAGGAAATTAACTGAAAACGGTGAGATTATCAACAAATTACTGATGCCAATTGGCGAAGGAATTGTTGGTTCTGTAGCTAAATCTGGTAAATCTGAACTTATTCATGATACCAGTAAGGATGATAGATATATTGAAGATATTGAAACTAGATTTTCCGAATTAACAGTACCAATTATATTAAATGGACATGTAATTGGAATTATAGATTCTGAACACCCAGATAAGAATTTTTTCACCAGGCAGCAGCTTAAAACAGTAGAGAGTATTGCTAAAGTAGCTGCTTTAAAAGTAAAGCACGCATTGGATATGCGTGAGAAAGATCAATCTGATCGCGATTTAATTACATCACAAAAAAGACTTTACAGCTTAATTTCAGGTTTAGATACAGGTATACTATTAGAAGACGAAAACAGAAAAATAATTTTAACCAACCAGAGATTCTGCAATTTTTTTCAAATCCCATTAAGTCCAGAATACTTAATAGGTCAAGATTGTAGTAATGCGGCTGAACAGAGTAAACATTTATTTAAAAATCCAGAGCATTTTACAGAACGTATTGCTCAGCTCCTAGAAAAACGAGAGAAAGCTATTGCTGACGAGGTTGTTATGGCCAATAATACCATTTTAGAGCGTGATTATATTCCCATTTTTAATGATGATGAATATTTAGGGCATTTATGGAGTTATCGGGATGTAACACTAAATAGAAACTACCAAAAAAGCTTGGAAGCACAGCGTGAGAAGTATAGTAATATTATTTCAAACATGAATTTGGGTTTAATTGAAGTAGATAATAATGACGTTATTCTTATGGTAAATAAGAGTTTTGAACAAATGTCGGGCTATAAAGAATACGAATTAATTGGTAAAACAGGAGCCGATATTTTATTAGATGAAGCGAGTAAAAAAATGTTAAAAGCCCAAGTGGATAATCGGGTTAAAGGTGAGTCTAATATTTATGAGGTAACAGCAAAAAACAAAGAGAATGCAGATAGATATTGGCTAATTAGTGGTGCGCCAAATTATAATATAAACGATGAAATAATTGGTTCTATTGGTATCCATTTGGATATCACAAAACAAAAAAAATTAGAAATTCAAAAAGAAAATCTACTCGAAAAACTTAAAAAAAGTAACGAAGAATTAGAAGAGTATGCCCATATTGTATCGCACGATTTAAAATCACCTTTGCGCAATATAAGTGCTTTAGCAAATTGGATAAAAACGGATAATTTGAGTAAGTTAAAGCCGGAAAGTATTCAGCATTTTAAGCAGTTGGAACTTACACTAGAAAAAATGGATACCCTTATTTCTGGAATTCTAAAATATGCAAGTATTTCTGAAGAAACCGTTTTGGATCATAATATCGATTTAAATGAATTATTAGATACCATATTACAAACTATTCATATTCCACAAAATATATCAATTACAATTAAGCAAACTTTGCCTACTATTATTGTTGATAGAATGAAAGCGCGCCAAATTTTTCAAAACCTAATCATGAATGCTATAGAACATAATGATAAGCCACAAGGCATCATTACCATTGATTTTTCAGAGCAAGAAAAGCACTATGAGTTTTCAGTAAGCGACAATGGCGTTGGAATAGATGAAAAATACCATAAAAAGATTTTTAAAATATTTAATTCCATCCATCAGAAGTCTCATAATTCGGGAATTGGTTTATCCATAGTTAAAAAGATTTTAAATATTTATAATTGCACTATTAGAATAGAATCGGAACTTGGTGTTGGAACAACATTCTTTTTCACTTTAAATAAATAGTATTTTGGAAACGCCTAGTTTAGATTACATTAGAAAATTGTCCAAAGGCAATACTGATTTTGAAACAAAGATTTTACAGGTTATAAAAGATGAGTTTCCTGTTGAAAAAGAATT
>DIAL01000056.1:11704-17464 GCA_002414705.1 Flavobacteriaceae bacterium UBA5079 | reverse complement strand
CAGGAGATTATAATGAAATTGCAAAAATTGTTCATAAATTAAAACATAAAATGGCTGTTTTAAGTTTAGAAAAAGGTCATAAATTAGCAATAGAGTATGAAGCGAGTCTTAAACTTAACCAAATAGCCTTTCAAGATGAATTTGAAAGCGTGTTACATAAAATAACACTTTTTTTAAAACAAATCGTATAATTAATAGCCTATGAATTATATAATAATTGATGACGAAGCCACATCAAGAACCATTATAAAAGGTTTATGTGATGAGCATAATGTTTTAAATTTTATTGATGAGTTTTCAAGCCCTATCGAAGCTCTCAAGTTTTTAAACACAACAGATATTGATTTGATTTTTCTGGATATTCATATGCCAGGATTTTCAGGGTTCGACTTTATTCAAACGCTAAAATCTAGTCCTAAAATAATTTTAATAACGTCAGATTCGGACTTTGCTATTAAGGCTTTTGAGTATCCCTACGTGTTAGATTATCTATTAAAACCAATTGTACCAGAGCGTTTTAATTTGACCATAGGTAAACTAAATATGTATGTAAAGGATGCCTCTGTAAGCAAAGAGAATGATCAGCAAGCAGATTATTTGTTTGTTAATATAAATAAGCGGTTGGTTAAAATTGATTTTGAAGATTTGTGCTATATAGAATCAAAAGGTGACTATGTTAGCGTTGTAACCCAAACGGATACGTTTGTTGTCCATACTACACTAAAAAGTTTGTTTAGTAAATTGCCTGAATCAACTTTTTTTAAAGTACATCGTTCGTATGTTGTTAACTTACAGAAAATTAATCAAATTATAGATAGTGGTATTCGTGTTTGTGAGACCAATATTCCATTAGGGAAAACCTATAAAAACGATTTTTTAAAGAAGCTTAATCTTTTTTAATCGATACTTAACAGCTTTCTAGCAACACGAAACACTCATTTGTCGAAATTTTAATTTTTACATGATATTTGCTACTATATTTGAATACGAAGTAGAATAGTAATTTATATTAGTATTTTAATTTAATAGCGATTTTTAAATTAAAGTGATTTTGGTTTCACTTTTTTTGATGTAAAACAAGCCTTGAATCTTTCAAGGCTTTTTTTTGTGAAATAGCTAATTTTTTAAGAAACTCAATTTGACTAATAGTAGTTAAATTCTAGTCTATAAAACCAGTATATTTAAATCTTTATTTTTTTTAATCGACAGTAAATGGTTTTCTAACTACACCTTTGTCTATTCTGTCGAATTTTTATTTTTTGTATCATATTTAATCTTTAATTAGTACCAGCATAATAGTTTATACCCTCAAGTAAGTAGTTAATAGCAAACTAAGTATTATGTTTAATAGCGATTTTTTAAATTAAAGTGTTTGGTTTCACTTTTTTTTGATGTAACACAAGCCTTGGTTTTTCCAAGGCTTTGTTTTTTTTGTAAAATAGCTAAATTTTTTAAGGAACTCAATCTGACTAATAGTAGTTAAATTCTAGTCTATAAAATGAATTTATTTAAATCCTGATTTTTTTAATCGACATGAAATAGATTTCTAACAACGACTTTGGTTATTCTGTCGAAATTTTATTTTTAGATTATTTTTTTGCATTAGATTAGTACAAAATCGTTAATAATTAACTTTAATAGCAAAAGTAGTTTTTTCATATAGTTAGTAACGATTATATATAAAAGTGGTTTGGTTTCACTTTTTTTGATTTTACATAAGCCTTGGTTTTCCAAGGCTTTGTTTTTTTTGTTAATTAGCTAAATATTTTAAAGAGCACAATCTGACTAATAGTTGTAAAATTCTAGTTTATAAAATGATTTTTTTTAAAAACTAATTTTTTAGTCGACAGTAAATTGGTTTCTAGCTACGAATTTGGTTGTTCTGTCGAAATTTTATTTCTAGATCATTTTTTTACTTTAAATTAGCAACCGATCGTTAATAATTAACTTTAATAGCAAAAGTAGTTTTTTCATATGGTTAATAACGATTACATATTAAAGTGATTTGGTTTCACTTTTTTTGATTATACACAAAAGCCTTGGTTCTGCCAGGGCTTTTTTTTGTTAATTAGCTAAGTATTTTAAAGAGCACAATCTGACTAATAGTTTTAAAATTCTAGTTTATTAAACCTCTATTTTTAATTTATACCAAATGGTTGTCTAACTTAACTGGTTCCACTTTTTTGAGATTTTGTGTTTTGTTTACTTTTCTTAAGTAAGTTTATAGCAAAAAAACGGTTCCTTTTATATCCTCTGGTTTAGAGTAAAAATGATTTTTAATTAATAGCGATTTAAAAAAAGGAGTTAAGTTTTGGTTTTTACTTTTTTTGATAGGTTTAATAAACATAGGTTCTGGCAAGGCTTTTTATATTTACATATTATCCGTAACATTGCATACTAAAAATAACCAAATGAGTGTACTACAAATGCTTCAAGAGCGCAGCCAAAATGCATGTGAATTATGTGCTGTTAACCAGGACTTAAAACAATATACCATTCCGCCATCTTTAAATGAAAATGTGGCTAATGATGTTTTGGTTTGTAAAACCTGTCTGGATCAAATTGAAGGAAACACAGATATGGATCCCAATCATTGGCGCTGTTTAAATGACAGTATGTGGAGTGAACATGTGGCTGTTCAAATTATGGCATGGCGTATGTTACAACGTTTACGTAGCGAAGGTTGGCCAAAGGATTTGTTGGATATGATGTATCTGGATGATGAAGCTTTAGCTTTGGCAAGAGCTACTGGTGAACATGAAGATGAAGCCAATAAAATTATTCATCGGGATGTAAATGGTGTTATTTTGGATAATGGGGACAATGTTGTTTTGATAAAAGATTTAAAAGTAAAAGGATCTAGTATGGTTGCGAAACAAGGTACGGCTGTGAGGAATATTCGATTGGACCATGAAAATGCCGAATTTATTGAAGGCAAAGTGGATGGTCAACAAATTGTGATTATCATCAAGTACGTTAAGAAAACATAAATTACCCTATAAACTTAACTCGGATTTCTCCGATAATTATTAGGCGATTTTCCCTTAATCATTTTAAACTGTCGGTTAAAATTAGACACGTTATTAAAACCCGATTGATAAGCTATTTCAGAAATCGAACTATCTGTTTCACTTTGCATTAATCTGCAAGCATTTTCAATTCGTAATTCATTTAAAAACTGAAAATAGCTTTTATTCGTTCGTTTTTTAAAATATTTACAAAATGCATTTTTAGTCATATTAGAAACTTCAGCAACGGCATCCAATGTAATATGGTTTCTATATTGGTTCATGGTAAATGCTAAAACATCACGCATGCGTTTGCCTTCATTATCAGAATATTTTTTATTGTAAATAAACGATGATAAGCTTTGGTAATTAGCCTTGGCTGTTATTTTCATTAACTGAAGTAACATAATAAAGCGTTCTAATTTGCTGACTGTTTCAAGCTTTAAAAATATTTCTTTTAGCGCTTTTTTATGAGATGTTACTTTAAATCCATGTTTGGAGCGTTTAAAAAATGGTTGTAATTCCTGTAGTTCTTCTAACTTAAAAAAATGAGTTCCAAACGATTCTTTCGTAAAAAATAAAGATAGCATGTGCGAATGCTTGGAAGCCTTCGCATCACTTTTAAACACATGAGGCATGTGGCTGTCTAAAATTAGAATGTCATTTTTTGAATAGAAGTTAACAGTATCGCCAACAATTAATGTGCCTTCGCCTTCTAAAATAATACTGAACTGAATTTCTTCATGCTGATGTAGTTTGTCATAGAAACTAGTTTCAAAATCCTCTTGGTAAACAAAAGCATCTTGTTCGGGTTTTGGTACTTTAAAAGGAAGGACTTTCATCGTGTTTTTAAACTTACATGACTGTAAAAATAAGCAAATACTATTCAATAGTTATATTTAAAGTATAATTTAGGATAATATAGTACCTATTTTGGATAAATTTGGATTAAAAAATTAACTTTTATCAAAGTAATTTTAACTGACTAAAAGTTAGAATTTATGAGTATTAAATGGAAAGGCATTATGCCAGCTGTTACAACCAAATTTACCGATAATGATGAATTGGATTTAAAAGCTTTCGAGGTTAATATTAAAGCACAATTAGAAGCAGGCGTTCATGGTATTGTTCTTGGTGGAACTTTAGGAGAAGCTAGTACCTTACTAGATAGCGAGAAACGAACACTTACTACCACAACAGTAGACTTGGTCAAAGGTCAGGTTCCAGTCCTCATAAATATTGCGGAACAAACAACTAAAGCAGCCATTGAAGCTGCTCAAAAAGCAGAAATAGATGGTGCTAAAGGCCTCATGATGTTGCCACCAATGCGCTATAAATCGGGTGATAAAGAAACGGTTGAATATTTTAAAGCAGTGGCTAACAATACATCTTTGCCTATTATGGTGTATAACAATCCAATAGATTATAAAGTAGAAGTCACTTTGCCAATGTTTAACGAATTATTGAAATGCGAGAATATAGAAGCGGTAAAAGAATCTACACGTGATATCTCCAACGTAACCCGAATTAAAAATGCCTTTGGCAATAGATTGAAAATTATGACAGGTGTTGATACTATTGCATTGGAAAGTCTCCTTATGGGAGCCGATGGTTGGATAGCAGGACTTGTTTGTGCATTTCCAGCTGAAACGGTTGCTATTTATGAATTACAAAAAGCAGGTCGGATTCAAGAAGCTATAGAAATTTATCGTTGGTTTTTACCCTTGTTAGAATTGGATATAAACCCTAAATTAGTACAAAACATAAAATTGGCAGAAGTCTACACAGGAATCGGTACTGAAAACGTGCGGCAACCTAGATTACCATTAGAAGGTTCTGAACGTGAACATGTAAAACAGGTTATTGAAACCAGTTTAAAAAATAGACCAGTTTTGCCAGATTACAAAAATCTATAATGGAAAATATATTAACATGGGACGAATTTACAAAAGTAGACATGCGCATTGGAACAATTGTTTCAGTTGAAATTTTTAAAGAAGTGAAAAATCCAGCTTATAAATTGTTAGTCGATTTTGGTGATTTAGGAAAACTAAAAACGTCTGCTCAAATTACAAATCTATATTCTTCGGAAAGTTTAATAGGGAAGCAAGTAGTGGCTGTTGTTAATTTTCCACCGAAACAAATAGCGAATATGATGAGTGAGTGTTTAATTCTTGCTGGATTGGGAGGTAACAAGGATGTCGTAATATTGCAACCAGAACGAACCATGCCAAATGGTACAAAAATAGCTTAAAACAAAACAGATGATGACAGGAAAAAATTATATTGGATATCAACAAAAAGCCAGCGGAAATAAAACGTTTACAACCTATAATCCGCAAACAAATTTGTCAAATAAAGCTGTCTTTACAGAGGCAACATCCAATGAAATAAATCAAGCTGTAGATTTAGCTAGTAGCGCATTTTTAACCTACAGAAATATGTCCGGAGCAAAAAAAGCAACGTTTTTAAATGCTATTGCCGATGAAATTTTAGCGTTAGATGTGCAACTCATAAATACATATTGTTCTGAAACAGGATTGCCAGAAGGTCGTGCCAACGGAGAACGTGGACGAACCGTTGGGCAATTACGTATGTTTGCTGATTTATTACTTGAAGGTTCTTGGGTGGAAGCGACTATAGATACAGCGCAACCAAATAGGGAACCCATGCCAAAATCAGATATTCGAAAATTACTCATTCCGTTAGGTCCTGTTGTCGTTTTTGGTGCTAGTAATTTTCCATTAGCTTA
>DIAL01000056.1:3320-11603 GCA_002414705.1 Flavobacteriaceae bacterium UBA5079 | reverse complement strand
TCCATTAGCTTATTCAACGGCTGGAGGAGACACAGCTGCGGCTTTGGCTGCTGGTTGTCCAGTAATTGTAAAATCACATCCTATGCATGCTGGAACAGGCGAATTGGTTGCTTCTGCCATTATTAAAGCAGCTCAAAAAACGGGAATGCCAGAGGGTGTTTTTTCAAATTTAAATAGTAGTGGTATTGAAGTTGGTACGGAATTATTAAAACATCCAGGTGTTAAGGCAGTTGGTTTTACGGGAAGTATTAAAGGTGGTCGTGCGTTATATAATTTAGCGGCACAACGAGACGAACCCATTCCTGTTTTTGCAGAAATGGGTAGTATAAATCCCGTTGTAATTTTACCTGAAGCATTACAAGAAAAAGGAACTGAATGGGCAAAAACCTACGCCAATTCCATTACATTAGGAACCGGACAATTTTGCACCAATCCAGGTTTACTATTAGGAATTAAAGGCGAAAAATTGTCCACATTTATCGATACACTTTCACAAGAAATAATAAAAATTGAACCATCCTGTATGCTGCATCCCAATATTTTGGGTGCTTATGAAGCCAATCGAAAAAAAGCGACCTCACAAGCGGAATTAAAAGTTGTTGCCGAATATGAATCAACTATAAAAGAAAATTATGCCAGACAAACGGTTACCACTGTTTCTGGTAATACATTTTTAAATAATGCAACATTGCATCAAGAGGTTTTTGGACCTTATTCCATGGTTGTAGCCTGCAATGATGCCAAACAATTACAAACAATCATTTCAAAATTAGAAGGGCAACTTACAGGAACTATCATTGCTAGCAATTCGGAAATTGAAACGTATGAAGATGTGATCTCTGCCATGCAAAATCGCGTAGGCAGACTTATTTTTAATGGTGTACCAACTGGTGTTGAGGTGTGTCCATCTATGAATCATGGTGGTCCATATCCAGCATCTACGGATAGTCGTTTTACAGCAGTTGGCATTCATTCTATTAAGCGTTGGGTGCGTCCTTTTAGTTACCAAGATTGGCCAAATAACTTGTTGCCGGATGCCTTGAAGAATAACAATCCGTTAGGGATTTCTAGACTTGTAAATAATAAACAAACACATGATGTAATTATATAAATGGTTAAAGGAACTTTTGTTTGTATAGATGCACACACCTGCGGAAATCCTGTTCGTGTTATCAAGGAAGGTGGTCCTAAATTGCTTGGTTACTCTATGAGTGAAAAGCGTCAGCATTTTTTAAAAGAGTTTGATTGGATTCGTAAAGGACTCATGTTTGAACCGCGTGGTCATGATATGATGAGCGGCTCAATATTGTTTCCACCACATAATCCTGAAAACGATTTTGCTGTTTTGTTTATTGAAACGTCCGGTTGTTTACCCATGTGTGGACATGGAACAATTGGAACCATTACAATTGCGATTGAGGAAGGTTTAGTTATTCCTAAAGTGCCTGGCAAAATCCGAATGGAAGCACCAGCTGGTTTGGTGGAAATTGACTATCAACAAACAGACGATAAAGTAGATTGGGTAAAGTTAACTAATGTGAAGAGTTTTTTAGCAGCAGAAAATTTATCAATTGAATGTCCAGAATTAGGAACTATTTCTTTTGATGTGGCTTACGGAGGAAATTACTACGCCATTATTGATCCGCAAACCAATTTTTCGGGTGTTCAAGATTTTTCGGCTTCAAAAATCATTCAATATTCTCAAGTAGTAAGACAACGAATACAGGAGAAATATCCTAACTATTTTATACATCCAGAAAATGAAACCATTCGGGACGTAACCCATTTATTATGGACAGGAACACCAATTGATCCTTCGTCTTCTGGGCGAAATGCTGTTTTTTATGGTGATAAAGCAATAGATAGAAGTCCGTGTGGTACTGGAACATCTGCACGTTTAGCACAATTGTACGCCAAAGGAAAATTAGGTCTTGAAACCGATTTTATTCATGAAAGTTATATAGGTAGTAAGTTTATAGGTCGTGTAGAAAAAGAAACGACTTTGAATGGCAAATTAGCTATTATTCCAAGCATAACAGGTTGGGCTAAAATTTATGGACACAATACCATAACCATAAATGATGATGATCCCTATGCGTTTGGTTTTCAGGTGATTTAAAGCAATGTGTTATTGAGTTAATGAAATAATGTTGAATTGATATGATAAAATTCAGATGAGCAAAAAAATCATCATAATCGGAGGTGGAATCATTGGTTTGTGTACTGCTTACTACTTACATAAAGAAGGGTATCATGTTAGTGTTATAGATCAATCTAATATGGATTCAGGAGCGTCGTATGTTAATGCTGGCTATTTATCTCCAAGTCATATTATTCCATTATCGGCTCCTGGCGTTATGAAAAAAGGATTCAAATGGATGCTTAATCCAGCTAGCCCTTTATATATTAAACCACGTTTGGATTCTGATTTTTTAAAATGGACCTATGCCTTCAATAAATCGTGTAATGCTAAAAATGTTAAAAAAGCTATCCCAACTATTAAAGGGCTAACCTTGTTATCGCAAGAATTTTATGACGCTATTAAGCAAGATGAGAAATTTTCATTTCAGCTAGAAAAGAAAGGTTTATTAATGCTTTGTCAGACAGATAAAATGCTGGGAGAGGAAATTCATACAGCCGAAATAGCTAAAAGTGAAGGGTTAGATGCGTCTGAAATATCACTAGACGAATTAAAAGTATTGGAGCCTAATGTTTCTATTTCAGCCAAAGGTGCTGTGTATTACAAATGCGATTCACATTCCACACCACAGGAGTTCATGATGGAAATGAAAGCGTATTTAAAGGATGAAGGTGTTGTGTTTTATACCAATGAAAAAGTAGAAGATTTAACTTTAGCCAACATTAAAATTGTATCATTAAAGACCAATAAGCAAATCTTGCAAGCCGATGAGTTTGTTCTAGCAGCAGGAACATGGAGTACTTTTTTAAGTAAAAAAATAGGGCTTAATTTATTGTTGCAAGCTGGTAAAGGCTATAGAATTAATACAGAACAGTCCACAGGAATCTCTATTCCAGCCATTTTAGCTGAAGCCAAAGTCGCCGTAACTCCTATGAACGGATTTACACGTTTTGCTGGCACTATGGAAATAGCAGGAATTAATAATGTTATAAACTCTATTAGAGTTGATGCTATTGCAAAAGCAGCATTGCAATATTATCCCGAAATTACTTTGAATCAAACTGAAAAAGAGAATGCGGCTTCAGGTTTACGCCCTGTTTCACCAGATGGTTTGCCGTATATTGGAAAATCTTCAAAATGCTTAAACTTAACTATTGCAACTGGTCATGCCATGATGGGTTGGAGTATGGCAACTGCAACAGGGAAATTGGTGTCCGAAATTATTTCAGAAAAGCCACTCTCATTGGCTATTCAAAACTGTCACCCTGATAGAAAATTTTAAATTGTAATATTTTATTAAGCAATAGTTTGTCAACTTTTTCTGTAGTAAAGAGGCAATAAACTAAAAGTTTTGCCGTATATCGAAAACTAAAGGTGTAATTGTTTAAAGATATTATATTTACAGTATCCCTCATATGATTAGTAGCACTTTATTTATTGTTTAATATTTAAAAATCATATGTTATGAGCTTAATAATTTCACATTACAACAACTTCTTTAACGTAAAAGGCACACTCGATAAATCATCTGTTGCTACGTTTCAAAATCAATTCGAAAACGTATTCGAAAAATTACAATCTGTAACCATCAGTATCGAAGAATTAGATAGTATTGATAAATTTGGTGTTATGGCATTAGCTAAACTTCATAACGAGTCATTGGTTAAGAAAAAGCAATTATCAATTATCGGTTTTGGGTGTAAAGATTTATACGATCATTTTAAATCTAATGATGCTGCTTAATTAGCTGGACATATCAGCAATTATTTTCCATTCGCCATTAATCTTTTTAAGGATAATAAGGAATTCGCCTTGAGCGTCACCAACCGAACGTTTCAAATGATATTGCCCCATAACGTAATATGAATGGTCTTCAATAGGTGAAATAGACTTAAGCGTAAATTGTAATTCGCCAATATGCTCTCTACTTGGATAGCCTTTTTTATAGTTGTCCAATGTTTTTTGCCAACCTTTGGTAATGCCATTGCTACCATAAAATTTCAAGGAATCACTTTTCCAATAACCTTGCATAAATCCTTCTAAATCAAATTTATTCCAAGCATCCTGCTGTGTTTTTAAAACTAGGCGAATAGCTTTAGCATCTTCATTATAAGTGTTGGATGTTTCAGACTGACCAAACAATCCAATTGAAAAAAGTAAGCTCAAAAATAGATATCGTGATTTCATAACGTGACTTTTATTTGTTTCTTAAAAGTACAAACAAAAAACTAAAGTGTCTTTTTCTGATGCTGAAAAAACGCATCAGCTTGCAATTGCATCAATTCACGAGCTTTTTTACGCTTATAATTGTAAAGTTCATCTTCTTCTGAAATGTCTTTGTAAATTTTATTATTTAAAACCATATCAGTTTTCAGAATTTCCTTCCGCTCGTTCATTTTTTGTTTAGCCCAAGTTATTACTGTGCTTTCAGCATCTTCTAATTTATAATCATAAGAGCCTTTTGGCGATAATAATTTAGCAATAATTGGCGATGTTTCAATTGCCAAAAATAGTAGAAATATAAAAAATGATGGTAGCCAAGGAAGTTTTTGTAGGGCATTTACGCGTGCCATTAAACCATCGAACCCATTAATAATAGGTTGCGTATTTTGAATTTGTGCTTTCTGATTATTCTGTAAATCTGCAATTTGATTTTCAATCGTTGTTATTTTAGCATTATTAGCTTCTTTCATTGCCTGAAGTTCCGCTAAACCTTTATCATGTTTGTCCCGTTTTTCTTGATATACAGGCCCTTTTCCTAATAGTTTGGTGCCAGCTGTTCCTTCGGCTTCTTGAATATAGGTGTCGTACAAGGCATTAACTTCTGCTTCTTTTGTAGCACTTTGATTTTGAAGGGCTAAAATATCGGTTTCTAAATTAGTTATGTTAGGTGTAAATTGTTTGGCAATCTCTTCCTGATTTTCAAGTGTCATTTGGTTCTTTTCTGTTAAAAGCACCTGATTAATTTCTTTCTCAAAAATTTTAAGTTCTAATGGTTTAGAAATCACAACAGCAATAATAACAGCCAAAATTATCCGAGGCGTAGCTTGGAGTAATTCGTTCATTTTGTTGTCACTTTTTTTAATAGTTGAAACAATAAAACGGTCTAAATTAAAAATCAATAAACCCCAAATAGCACCAAATGCCATGGCTATAAAATAATTATCAAATACGGTGTAAAGTGCATAACTGGCAGCAATAAATGCCATAACAGCGGTAAAGAAAACAGTTGCGCCAATACCTGCGTATTTGTTTTGCTCACCATTGGAGCAGGTATCTAAAATGTCTTTATCAGACCCAGAGCAGAGGATGAAGAAATGTTTTAACATGATTGATTGATGTTTGGACTTGCCTTTCGTCAGGCAGGTTGATTGACTATTAGAACGTTAAATGGATGGTTTTGTTACAAAAAAAGCCACGAAATTTTCGTGGCTCTTATTAATTTGATTTAAAAAACTTTTATTTTTTACCCATAACACCAATTAATTTCGTGCTTATTTTTACTACAGGAGGTTCAATTGTCGAGTTAATATCAGCATTCTTATTTTTTCTAACAGCTTTTAAAGCGTCGTCAAATGATACTTCCTTTCCATCCAAATAAAATTTCGCACCATGTCTATTCATTACTTTTAGATGGCTGACGGCATTTTCGGCAGTTGGTTTTGGGAATGAAGTTTTACTTAGCGTATCATGATTTATTGGATCTTTGGTTATAAATACTCGTGGAATATTACTGTCCGTATTTTTAGTTAGAATATTTAATTCTCTATTACTTTTTAATAGAGCAATTGCACGATCTGATGAAACCGATTTTCCTTCATAGAAAAATGAAGCATCTTTCTTGGCCATTTGTATAACATGGTCCAAAGGTGATATTGGTGGAGGTGGAGGAGGATTCAAAGTTTCGGTATCAGACACCCAATTCTTGTTAAACTCACTTACAACCTGATCATTTTGGTACACTTTACTTATTTTCTGTCCAGGCACAACGTCATCGCCATTTGTTTGGGTAGTGGAGAGTATATTTCCATTTTTATCAACTTGATTTCCCCAACGGTTATAATATTTGGTTTTTCCTTCAACCGTTGCATAAAAATGCTTTTCGTTGTTAATTGTAATAAAACCAGTTTTGGTATTACCATCTGTTTTTTTATCGCTAGCCATGGTCATTGGCGCTGGAGGCGGAGGTGGTGGAATATTACTGACCTCCCCATTCTTGACTTTATATTTCTGGTTATATTCGTCTTGAACTTTTTTGTATTTTTCTTGTTGTTCAGGTGTCGCACTGGCAGGAATTGGTGGTGGAGGTGGAGGCGGAATATTACTTACTTTTCCCTTCTTGACTTTATATTTCTGGTTGTATTCGTCTTGAACTTTTTTGTATTTTTCTTGTTGTTCAGGTGTCGCACTGGCAGGAATTGGTGGTGGAGGTGGCGGAATTAGATTGGCTTGTAGTTCAATTAGAATAGGTGTTTTAATACTGTTTTTAGAGGCTTTTATATCATATATTGTAATATAATCGCCAATTTTGGCATAATTTAAATTAGTTAGGGCTTCTTCGTTCAATCCATTCCCTACAACATTAACGGTTGGTTTTCCGGGAACTTTAAACTTGAAGGATGAAATAGTTTCAGTTGTGTTGGTTTCTATTTTTAGGTTTTTTATAAGCTCTTTATCAAAACTAAATCTGCAATCTTCGCAAATAACATCATATATTTTTAGAAGTAATTTAGTTTGACTAGTTTTTGCTTTTTGCGTGTTTTTTTGTTGTGAAACTGTAGGTTGATTGGGTATAATTAAATTATTATCAGAATTCTTTTTGTATTTTATGGTGTTTGCATTAAGATGTTTTAATTTATCTTTAGTAGCTCCTACTAATTTGTCGGCTTCCGAAATGTTTTCAATAGGTAAAAGTTCTTGTGGTGTTTCACTAAAAAAAGTGTTTGGCTCTGCTGGTTGATAAACCTCATTTTTACTACTAAAACTGTAAATTAATACAGCTAAAACAGGCAGGATAATAAGTCCTTTTACCCATTTTACGGTGTTTGATGTGTGTGATTTCATAACTGTAAATCGTTTTTTGATTAATGAATAATTAATAGCATTCGCCAGATGATGAGTCTGTGCGTCTTCCATGGTGTTGGAAGCTGAAAATGCCAATAAGATGTGCTGATAGGTTTTGGTGTCTGTTCCTTGTTCCAGAACGGCTTGATCTGCTAAAAATTCGTGGTTGAGTTTAATGTCCTTTTTAATGAAATAGAGTAATGGATTAAACCAAAATATAATTTGCATGAGTTCAATAAACAAAATATCTAAAGCGTGCTTTTGTTTGGCATGTGTTTCTTCATGCAGCATGACTTCTTTTGGAATATCGTGCGTTTCATATTTTGTTTTATTTAAAAAAATGTACTTCAAGAAGGTATGAGGATATATTAAATCCGTTATTAAAACATGAACTAAATTTCCTTTTACATATTTCGGATTTTGCTTAATGCGCTTAATCAGTTGAAATAGATTGATGGTGAAACGTCCCAGAAATATGATAATGCCTAAGAAATAAACTGACCATAGAATAGTTGGTAGATAGTCTGAAAACGTTGGTTCTATTTCAGCTGTTATAGCAACAGATTCCGAATTTGAAAATACGACTGCATTTATAATTGGAGCAGCTTCAATAAATGTTGTAAACGTAATTAACGGAATTCCAATAGACACCAAAAGAGCAGCCAATAAAAATAAACGTTTAAAATGATGAATGTTTTCACGTTCCAATACTAATTTATAGAACAGCATAAAAACAGCCAAGCACGCACTAAACTTTAGAATATAAATGTCCATAGCTAATTCGTTGTTATTTGTTTTTTATTTCTTGATCAATCAGTTTTTTTAATTCTTCCAATTCCGTTTTAGATAAATTGGTTTCTTTGGTAAAAAACGATGCAAATTGTGACGCGCTATCATTAAAAAAGTCCTTTATCAATCCGTTAACGTGTTTTGAGAAATAGGCTTTCTTTTTAACGAGTGGAAAGTACTCTCGCGATTTCCCAAAAGTATTATAGGCTACAAAACCTTTATCTGTCATGCGCTTTAAAAGTGTTGCCACGGTTGTTGGGGCAGGCTTTGGCTCTGGATAGGCTTCTAAC
>DIAL01000056.1:0-3242 GCA_002414705.1 Flavobacteriaceae bacterium UBA5079 | reverse complement strand
GTGGCTCTGGATAGGCTTCTAACAAATCTTTCATAAAACCTTTTTCCATTTTCCAAAGGTGATTCATTAACTCTTCTTCCGATTTTGATAGTTGCATGTTCTACAAGTTTTGATTGTGTTCTACAAACATAGAGCAAAAAAATGTATTCTACAACTGTAGAGGTGATAATATTTAAAAATGGATACAAAAAAAGACCTAACAGATTTTAAAATCTGTGAGGTCTAATTGAAAGAAATTTAAATTTATTTAGAAAGTTCTGTAAAATATTTATAAAACAGCGGGATTGTTTCAATACCTTTTAAGTAATTCCAAACACCAAAATGTTCGTTTGGCGAGTGAATAGCATCACTATCCAAACCAAAACCCATTAAAATAGTTTTGCTTTGAAGTTCTTGCTCAAACAAAGACACAATAGGAATACTTCCACCTGAACGCTGTGGAATTGGTTTTTTGCCAAAGGATGCCTCATACGCTTTACTAGCCGCTTGATACCCCAAACTATCAATTGGTGTAACGTAACCTTGTCCGCCATGATGTGGTTTCACCAAAACTTTCACACCTTCAGGCGCAATACCTTCAAAATGTTTTTTGAATAGTTCCGTAATTTCTTCCCATTCTTGATGAGGTACTAAACGCATAGAAATTTTAGCATAAGCTTTACTAGCAATAACGGTTTTTGCGCCTTCGCCAATATAACCACCCCAAATACCATTCACGTCTAGCGTAGGTCTAATAGAATTGCGTTCGTTAGTTGAGTAGCCCGTTTCACCATAAACGGCATCAATATCTAAAGATTTCTTATATGCATCTAGTGAGAAAGGCGCTTTGGCCATTTCCGCACGTTCTTCTTTTGATAAGTCTTCTACTTTATCATAAAAACCAGGAATGGTAATATGATTATTTTCATCATGTAATGAAGCAATCATTTTGGTTAAAATATTAATGGGATTGGCAACGGCTCCACCATATAAACCTGAATGTAAATCACGATTAGGACCTGTAACCTCTACTTCTACATAGCTTAAACCACGTAAACCAGTTGTAATACTTGGAACATCTTTAGCAATCATTCCAGTGTCTGAAATGAGGATAACATCATTTTTTAATTTTTCGTGATTATTTTTTACAAAAGTTGATAGGTTTACAGAGCCAACTTCTTCTTCACCTTCAATCATGAATTTTACATTACACGGTAATTGATTGGTTGAAGTCATGAACTCCATAGCCTTCACATGCATATACATTTGTCCTTTATCATCACAAGCACCTCTGGCAAAAATAGCGCCTTCTGGATGAATGTCTGTTTTTTGTATTACAGGTTCAAATGGTGGCGAATTCCATAATTCAATAGGATCAGCTGGTTGTACATCATAATGGCCATAAACCAAAATAGTTGGTAGATTTTCATCAATTATTTTTTCGCCATATACAATTGGATAGCCTGCTGTTTCACAAATTTCAACATGATCACAGCCTGCTTTTTCTAAACTAAGCTTGATGGCATCTGCTGTGCGTAGTACATCATTTTTGAATGCTGAATCGGCACTTACGGATGGCATTTTGAGCAGTTCAATGAGCTCGTTTAAAAATCGCTGTTTATGTTCGTTTACGTAACCTTGTATGTTTTCCATATTCGTATATTTTGTTTTTTCTGAAGCGGTAGAAAATAATTTCCTTGTGTTTTTTCAAAAGTACAAAACAGTCTGAACTTTTTTATGATAAGATGCGTTTGATTATTCAAACTATTGTTTATATTTGCATCCCGATTGCGGAATTTTGCAATTGTATTAATGCGGGCGTGGTGGAATTGGTAGACACGCTAGACTTAGGATTTAACCTAAGAAAAAGTGTTAAAATATTTAAAATGCGGATGTGGTGGAACTGGTAGACACGTCAGACTTAGGATCTGATGCCGCGAGGTGTGCAGGTTCGATTCCTGTCATCCGCACAAAAGCCGAAGATTTCTCTTCGGCTTTTTCATTTTAAAAAAGTGGGTTTTCTTTACGATTTTTGACCTCGGGTACAACATAGGTACAACATTTTGTCTTTTTTCAGAACTGAATTGACTTTAATACTATATCCTTTCATTTGATACCAAATCCTATTTTCCATACTTAATATTAATAAATTTTAGTTTATCTCAACCTTAGTTTTTCGTTAGAGAGGTTTATTATCATACAATATACACGCAATTTAAACTCGTAAAATACTTTCATCAAAAGACTACGGCATAAAGCCACCGCTTCTTCCCCTACTCATTTATTCCGTTTCCTTTTGAGCCAAGATTTTATCTTCCGTTTGGTTTCTGCTCAAATATTGTTTAATCAAAAATTTGAGTATTATGACAACAAAAGCGAGTACCACAAAGAAGCGCAGTAGAGCGAAATCTACTGCCAAGAAAGAAGTAAACGGAAAGAAAACATCCGTACTTCAAATTCAGAACTTACCATTGGGTAAAATCAAGCCTGACCTTGAACAGCCGAGAAAGACCTTTAACGAGGATGCGTTAAAGCAGCTATCTGAAAGTATCGAAAAGCACGGTGTGTTGCAACCAATCACGGTAAGACAACTAAATGGTCAATATGTCATCGTAATGGGCGAACGTCGGTATCGTGCAAGTAAATTAGCAGGAAAGAAGACTGTACCCTGTATAGTGAGAACTTATGAGAACAATGATGTTCTGGAAGTTCAAATCATCGAAAACCTGCAAAGACAGGATGTAGAGCCTACCGAAGAAGCTGAGGCGATTGCTTACCTAAGTGAGAAATATTCGCCGACGGAAATCGCAAAGCGATTGGGTAGAACGGACAACTTCATCAGACAGCGACTTAAACTGGCTGGGCTGATTGATGGTTTTAAGCAATTTGTGCGTAATGGCGAAATGACTATATCATTGGGTGTAGGTGTAGCGCTCTTTGAACCGGAAGAACAGCAGATGATGTTGGAAACGATGGGCGAGGATTTTAGTGCACATCAAATCAATAGGATGATTAAAGACCAGACCTATGATTTAGAAAAAGCATCTTTTGATGTAGCCGATAAAAAATTGGTCCCAAAAGCTGGGTCTTGTGTTGAATGTCCTTTTAATGCTGCAAATCAAGGCAATCTGTTCGGCGAAGGAAAAATGGTCTGTACAAAATCAGCCTGTTTTGAAACTAAGAAAAGTAAATCGTTCTTGAACCTGATTGAAAAATCCAAGAAAGAGAACATCTTATTGATGGACTTGCAACAAAAAGTTGGA
>DIAL01000078.1:91037-91394 GCA_002414705.1 Flavobacteriaceae bacterium UBA5079 | reverse complement strand
TTTGGGTTTATTTTTATTTATTTTACTGTTATTCGCTAAACCTTTAATGTATTTAATGAAACAACCACTAGAGGTTGTGGAGTTAGCTATTCCGTATTTAGGTTGGGTAGCGTTTTCATTAGTGCCATTAATAGTTTTTCAAGCATTTAAGCAATTTAGTGATGGTTTGTCCATGACGCGCTATCCTATGTATGCAACCATTGTAGCCAACATTGTAAATGTTGTTTTAAACTACTTACTTATTTTTGGAAAATTTGGATTTCCGGAATATGGTATAGTTGGAGCTGCTTATGGAACTGTTATTTCACGTGTGGTTATGGTTATTTTTCTTTGGTGGATTTTAAAAGGTCATAAAAA
>DIAL01000078.1:85360-90879 GCA_002414705.1 Flavobacteriaceae bacterium UBA5079 | reverse complement strand
TGGATTTTAAAAGGTCATAAAAAATCCAGGGATTATGTTACCAATATCAAGATCTTTGTTTTGGATAAATTAATGATAAAAAAAATCATCAATTTAGGATCTCCAAGTGCTATGCAAATGTTTTTTGAAGTCGCTATTTTTACAGCAGCCATATGGTTAAGTGGTTTGTTGGGTAAAAATGCACAAGCAGCTAATCAAATTGCTTTAAATTTATCGTCTATGACCTTTATGGTTGCAACTGGCTTAAGTGTGGCATCTATGATTCGTGTTGGAAATCAGAAAGGATTGAAAAATTATTTCGAGTTACGCAGAATTGCGTTTTCTATTTTTTTATTAGGAACTATTTTAGCGGTTGCCTTCGGATTCATATTTTTTATATTCCATAAACAATTACCAAAATTATATTTAGATAATAACGATATATTAAATGCCGTTGATAATGCCGAAGTAATGAGCATTGCAGCCAATTTATTAATTGCAGCAGCTATTTTTCAAATTAGTGATAGTATTCAAGTCGTTATGCTTGGCGCTTTACGTGGTTTGCAAGATGTTAAAATACCAACGATCATTACCTTTATATCCTATTGGGTTGTTGGGTTTCCAATTAGTATTTACTTCGGAAACGAAGCACGTTATGCTAGTTTTGGAATTTGGCTAGGTTTATTAGCTGGATTAACAGTTGCAGCGGTTTTATTATTTATCCGATTTAACTATCTTACCAAACGATTAATTTTATCTAACAATTAGTATTCATATATGGAATTTCCAAAATTTTTATTAGGCGATAATACGGATTATCCAGAAGCCATTTTTGTAATTCATACCGAATTTCCTCGATTCATTATCAATTTAGAAAACGATGAAGTGGAATGGTTGGAAGATTTTGATCAGCACGACCAAAAAGAATTAGAAATGGAAGCTGAAACGTTAATACAACAGGCAAACGATTTTTACGATCGTGAAATTGAACGTTACGAAGATTAATTATGTTAGAACAATTAGTAGAACTTGATACGGAACTTTTCCTTTATTTAAATAATTTAGGAACTACTTCATGGGATGCGTTTTGGATGTTTTATACCACCAAATTCTATTGGATTCCGTTTTATGCGGTTTTACTTTTTTTAATATTCAGAACACGAACACCAAAACTATTTTTAATAACCATCTTTGTTATATTTTTAATGGTTTTGTTTACAGATCAGATGACTAATCTATTTAAAAAAGTGTTGGTTATGCGTTTAAGACCATGTCACGATCCTGCTTTAGAAGGATTGATGCGTTTGGTTAAACCATACTGTGGTGGTCAATTTGGTTTCTTTTCTGGACATGCTTCTAACTCTATGGCAGTAGCCGTTTTTAGTGGCTTATTACTGCGTTTTAAGTATAAGTATTTTATATTTTTAATGCTTTTTTGGTCTGCAGCTATGGGTTATAGTCGTATTTATGTTGGCGTGCATTATCCATTAGACGTAATTTGTGGAATGGCATTTGGAGCGTTATCTGGCTTTCTTTTTTATAAATTAGATATTTATTTACAAAAGCGCTTTCGCGTTTAATTATTACTTTTTGGTTAACTTATAATAAGTTGCAAGCAGTCTATCCTTATATTGTCTGGATTCTTTAGTAACCGTATTTAAATCGAAAGTATCAACTTCCTCAATAGTATATTTTTCTTGAAGCGTTTCGGAATCTTTCGGACTTACACCAATAGCCAATAAACCGAAATTGGATTCTTTTGGAAACGTAATACTCCCATCATCATTTTTAATTTGTGGAATTTTTTGGCCATATTGCCAAATCATTTCGGGCGCAATGTAGTTGAACTGATATAGTTTTAAATCGCCAGAAATTCCGGGAGTAATTGGGTTAAAGGCCACACTGTTTAATGCTTCTTTTAACGGTAAAGTAGTGATTAATAAGCTCGCATATAGTCCTATAACGCATGCAACAACAAGCCGAATATTTTTCTGCTTCAAGAATTTTAGAATTAAAAGACCCATCACAAAAACAGCAATTGAAGCTAAAATAAAATAGAACCAATAACCTGATAAATTATCTTTTAAAATCACAAAAGCTAAAATAGGAAAGGCAATTCCAATCAAACCAATTAATCCGAAGTTAAAATACACAGGAATAATTTCTCGTTTATCCTTTAGGTTTTTAAACTCCCGAATTAAATAATCTATATAAAAACTACAATTAATGGCTAAAGGAATTAATACAGGCATTAAATAGCGCGATTTTTTCTCCGGAATAAGCGATAATAATATAACAGCAAAGAGCGTCCAAAGTAAACTGAATTGATAGGCTTTTAGATTTTTTACGCGGGTTTTTAAATAGGGATATAATAAACTAACAAATGCAGGAATGGTCCATAAACCACTTTGGGTAAAGAAACTCCAGTAATAATAAAACGGTCGCACATTATAACTACTCCAATTACCCGTTTCTTTTTCAGTTATGGCTAAAAACGTAGCAGGATCTTCCAGTCTTACATATAAATACCACCAGCCTCCAACTACTAAAGCTAAAATGAGTATGATAATAGTTGGTATAAATTTCGATTTAAAGCGTTTGTATTTAAAGGTAAATCCATACGCTAAAATAAAAGGTAATAATAATGCATAAAAACTAACAGGTCCTTTACTTAATATAGAAAAACCAATAAATAGACTTGCCCAAAGTGCTGGTTTCCATTGTGTTTTTTCGGCTTCAAAAAAGCAAAAGAGATAATAAATAGCCACAGACATAAATCCATGGGTGAAAATATCCCAAGGCGCTTCAATCATGATTCCAACAACATAAAAGGATGTTGCAACTATAATGGCAGATAAAATTCCGAAAGATTGACTTTGGGTGATTTTCCGAGACAATTTAAAAACAAAAACGGCTACTATCATAATAAATAGAACAGCTGGTAATCGCATGGCAAAAACACTTTTTACGCCAAAAACAGCTGCAGAAACTGCCGTAAGCCACGTTGGTAATGGTGGTTTTTCATAACGTGCTTCACCATTCATAGTGGTTAGTAACCAATTATTATCCGTTAACATTTCGCGAGCTGTAATAAAATTACGAGCCTCCATTATGGTCACATCCATAATATGTAAATTAGGAAGCAAAACAAGCGCTATGCCAAAACAAATAAATAGAATAGGATGTTTTTTAAGAAGTGGCAGCATATTTTCTGATTAAAATTAAATTCCGAATATATATAATAGCACCCAAAATATGGCCTGTAAATAAAACTGGATCTTTTCTAAATACGGCATAGGTTAAAATAAGTATGGAACCTATTAAGCTTAACAGCCAAAATCCAAACGGTAATGCAGACTCTTTTTGCTTTTCAGAATACAACCATTGATAAATAAAGCGTAACGTAAAAACCACTTGTGAAACAATTCCTAATGTTAATAACCAGAAAGGAATGGCTTCATTTTTAAAGAGTTTAACCACATCAATGGTATTATTATTAAAGTAGAAAATAGCTATAAAAGTTGGCATTAATAATAAAAACCATTGCATAAATCTGGGATATTTCTGCCATTGGTTTTGCAATTGTAAATTCCTGATATAGATAAAATAGGTTAAACCTTGACCAAGCATAATGGCAAAATCATCACGTAAATAACCATAAATAAATAGTAAAAAGGACGCAAATAAGCTTAACGTCCAGAAAATAGTGGGTGTAATTACCCGTTTTTGTTTTTCAGAATGTAACCATTGGATAATAAGTCGAGAAGAGAACAAAATTTGCGCTAAAAATCCAATGCTATATATGAGCCAGTTACTCATTAATTGTGTTTTTCAACCGTATAATTAATATACTTTTTCTTCATCCAGAGATAGGCAAAACAATCCATTAAAGGACCAATTAAACGATTCCAGACACCAAACTTAGCTTCACCAGCAACTCTAGGGAAATGTTTTACCGGAACTTGAATAATTTTACCATGTTGCAATAAAATCATAGCAGGTAAAAAGCGGTGTAATCCTTCAAACATAGGAATGCGCTTGGCATAATCTGTTTTAATTACTTTAAGCGGACAACCTGTATCATCCATACCGTCTTTTGTAAATGCGCGACGAATACCATTTGCAATAGTAGATGACATATTTTTAACAAAACTATCTTTTCGGTTTGCGCGAACACCTGTTACCAAATCATAATCATTAATATGCTCTAAAAGCACATTAAAATCCTTTGGGTCTGTTTGTAAATCGGAATCTATATAACCAACCAATTCCGTATCGGCATAATCAAAGCCAGCTTTTATGGCAGCACTTAATCCACGATTTTCCTTAAAACTAACATATTGAAACTCCGGATGCCTATTTGCAATGGCTTCTATATGTTTCTGGCTGCTGTCCTTAGAGCCATCATTAACAAAAAGAACCTTCGTTTTTTTGCTGGCTATTTTAATGTATTCTAATAATTCCTTTTCTACACGTGGTAAATTATCTTCTTCATTATATACCGGAACTATAATTGTAAACTGGTAATCCATATTACTTGGTAGTTAATTATGCAAATGTATTTATTTTTTTAAAAGGACCTTTCTTTAATAGAATATAATCCAATTTTTAAAACTTTTTTTATTTTTAAAAACTTTTGATAGATTGATTAAATCTTCAGGTGAATGATTTTTGTTTCTGGTAACTAACACAGCATTACTGCTTAATATAGCTTGAGCTTGGTTTTTTCCAATATCTGTTTGTATGTTAATTAAATGATCTTGCCAGTTAAAATTTTCTTCAAATTGTGTTTCTCTATTTACGGTATCTCTACCATTATTTAAGGTAATAATATTTTTATTTGTATAATAGGCAGCTGATGGAATTAAATAATCGTAAACAACAATTTTTTCTACATCATTTAAATTATTATTTATAAATATAGCCACGTCTTTAAATGAATTTAATTGACTTTGATTTCTTGATAAAAATTCATTTCCAGACATAATAAGTATGATTCCAAAAAGAAAACTTAAATATGCCGTTTTATTGTAGGCCGTTTTAATTTTAGTTTTTTGTATTAATGCAATTACTAAAATTGTAGATAATAATAAAATTATTGCATATTGCTTTGAAAAATTGAAACCTATGTCCATAAAGCTAATTAGTAATATACTAAATGGAATTATAGTTATTAAGATTATAAGAATACGGTTGTATACTTTTAAATGATTAATTGAAGCCTCTGTTAAAATTTTAGCTGATGCAATAGCAAGAAAACTAAAGACAGGTAAAATATAGAGAATTAGCTTTGTTTTAAATATTGAAAATATAAGAATAATTATACAAGCAGTACTTATTAATAGTAGCTCTTTAGGTTTTGATGAGATGTTTTTTTTATTCTGTTTTTTGTAATGAAAACATAGAATAAAAATCCAAGGAGCACCTAATAATGGAATCATTGCTAAATAATACCAAAATGGTTTACCACGATGAAATGAATTTGAAGTTACTCTATTAATAACTTGTTTATTTATAAAATAATCTAAAAGTTTAGGGTT
>DIAL01000078.1:73133-85224 GCA_002414705.1 Flavobacteriaceae bacterium UBA5079 | reverse complement strand
TAAAAGTTTAGGGTTTTCATAAGCTACTAGAATATACCAAAACGCAGATATAAATAAAAACATTAGGAATCCAATAATATGGTGTTTGCTAATGACTAATTTTTCTTTTGTAATTATTTTATAAAGGCTTATGAAGGTTAAAATGAAAACCAGACCTATAGGACCTTTTATTTCAAAAGCAATACCCAACAAAATATAAAATAAGTATATCCAAATAGTTCGATTTTTAATTTTAAACCGCAGCCAAGAAAATATGGAGGCTAAAATAAACGTGCATAAGTAGGCATCAGTAGTTAAATTTCTCGAAGATATTATAACTATTGGAAGTGAAAAATAGATGCAAATTGCCACCAATGATAATTTTTTATCATTAAAAAGTAATAAGCTAATACCATAAACAAGAGCTAGCTGAAGTATTATTGCAACTTGCAGAAAAAATCGTGCTCCAAATTCATTAATCCCGAATAATTTATAACCTAAAGTGGTAATCCAATAAGTAACAGGAGGTTTGTGATAATGGTAAACATCTAAAAGTTTAGGATGGATAAAATCATTATTTAAAACCATTTCCTTGCTTATTTCGGCATAACGTGCTTCGCTACTTTCAGTAACACCCCATTTTCCGGAATTTATGGTTAAAACTGTAAATGATATAAGAATTATGCTAATGAGCTTAACATTCATTTTAAACTGAATTTTAAGCAAATAACGTATGACTCATGGAGAGAATTATATTGAAGGAGTTCAGTATAATTATATTGTACCTTTTTATACTTTTAAAACATGCTTTTTTTGTATTCTAAAGGTGTTAACCCCTTGATTTTCTTAAAGTAAGTGTAGAAAGTGCTTTTAGAGTTAAAACCAACCTCATTAGCAATACCCATGAGTGTAAGATGATTATATTGATCTTTCTCTAGACAATCTATGAAGGCTTCAACACGGTAATTATTAACAAAATCTTGAAAACTTGTATCCATATGAACATTCAGAATTTCAGAAATATATTGTCTAGGAATTTCTAATTTTTCTGAAACTTTTTGAATAGAAAGTAGCGGGTCTTTATAAGAATCTTCCTGTTCCATAAGTTCTATAAGTTGTGTCCGGTATTTTGCAATAAGCTCTTCATTAAGATTAGAGTTTTTGTATTTTTTTGTTTCTGTACTTGGTAATATATCTTCAGGAGATATCACTAGTTTAAAAGCAATACCATAAAATAATAATGCAATAAGAATAATCGTGTAACTTCCAAAATGCTCATGGTCGGAAATGACAATTTCATTTAGTGTAAACCAATATAAAATTTCATTAATTAAAGCATATCCAACAAGTAAAATTAAAGGTGTCAGGAAAATCAACATCCATCTATTAATTTTTTGTTTGAATAAAACGTAAAAACTTTGAAGTAAATAACTTAAAAAAATGAATTCTAATATAAGTTCCGGGATGTCTAAAATTAGTAATCCTTCCGAATAATTAGACTCTAAAAATTCAATTATAAAGAATAAAATGTTTGGAATAAAATATAAATAATCAAGCTTTATAAAATTTGTTTTTTGAGAATATTGATACTTTATAAACAAAAATAAAAAGGTTATAAAAAGCGATTTATCAAAGAAAAATACATCAATGTGTTTTATAAAAGGATTGTTATCATCGTCACCCAGAATATAAAATATAACAGAGGTAATGGAACCAACGAGTAACCAAAAAGCCGGCTCATAATATTTGTTCTTTGTTTTAAATAAAATAATTATTAAAAATAAGCCTTGAATTACGGTTATAAGTTGAAAAGTTTCTAACACAGTTTAATTAATATTTTAGAAAAAAAATACTATTCTTTTTTGAATGTAAATGTATTCTTTTTTACAGAATTCTAATCTTACAGAAAAAAAATGTTTCTTTGTAATAGATATTAGATTTATGAAGATACTAGTTACAGGAGCAGCAGGCTTTATTGGTTCACATACAGCCGAACGTTTAAAAAACATGGGACATGAAGTAATAGGTGTAGATAATTTTTCACCATATTACAGTCAATCCTTAAAAGAATTAAACGAAAAAGCTCTAAATGATAAAGGTATTACTGTTTTAAAATTAGATTTACGTTCAGATAATTTAAGCGAAAATTTACCAAAAGACATCCATTTTATTTTTCATTTTGCGGCACAACCAGGTATTTCAACTACATCTACTTTTGAAGATTATTTCACCAATAATATTATTGCGACAAAGAATCTAGTTGATTATGCCTTACAGCTACAGGATCTAAAATTGTTTGTAAACATAGGAACATCGTCTATTTATGGTTTAGAAGCCACATATCCTGAAGATATAGCGCCAAAACCAGCATCACATTATGGTGTTACAAAATTGGCAGCCGAACAATTGGTACTTCAAAAATCGCGTGAAAAACAAATGAAATCTTGCTCTTTACGTTTGTATTCTGTTTTTGGACCTCGTGAGCGTCCTGAAAAAATGTATACCAAACTCATTGCTTGCGGTTATAATAAAGAAGCCTTTCCTTTATATGAAGGCAGCTCCACACATTTACGCAGTTTTACCTATGTAGATGATATTGTAGATGGTGTTGTTAGTGTGATGAATTTTATAGACACTGTTGATAGCGAAATTATCAACCTTGGAACCGAAGTAGAACATACCACACAGGAAGGTATTGATGCTGTTGCTCAAGTTATGGACATGGATATAGCTATAAACCATGTATCTGCCAGAGCAGGCGACCAACTACGAACTAAAGCCATCATTGATAAGGCTAGACGGTTACTAAATTATAATCCGCAAACCACATTATTACAAGGTGTAGAAAAGCAAGTGGCTTGGTATCGTGAGAATTTCCTATAATTAGGGATTATTGGGTTTTTAGCTGTAATAAATATTCGGCAGCTGCAAAAGGGGTTGTTTGTTGGGCTTCAATTAATGTTATCTGTTGTTTCAGTTCTTTTTTAATGTCCACATTATTAAAAAAATCAGCATGTAATTGATCTTTAATTGTTTCAATAAGCCAAAATTTATTTTGTTCGTGACGTCGCTCATCAAAGTAACCATTGCTTTTGGTTTGCGTCACATAGGTATCTATTGTTTTCCAAACGGTATCAATTCCTTCATCAAGCAAAGCGCTACATAATAGTACTTTTGGTTGCCAAGCAGAATCTTTAACAGGATATAAGTGTAAAGCACGATTAAACTCCACTTTAGCAATTTTAGCGGCTTTTATATTTTCACCATCGGCTTTGTTTATGGCAATAGAATCTGCCATTTCAATGATTCCACGTTTTATGCCTTGTAATTCATCGCCTGCACCTGCTAGTTTTAGTAATAGGAAAAAATCTACCATACTATGAACGGCTGTTTCACTTTGTCCTACACCAACGGTTTCTATTACAATAGTATCAAAACCAGCAGCTTCACATAAAATAATAGTCTCTCGCGTTTTTCTGGCTACACCACCTAAAGATTCACCAGAAGGCGAAGGTCTAATATACACATTAGTGTCTTTAACTAAATCTTCCATTCGGGTTTTATCACCTAAAATGCTACCTTTTGTAATGGAACTACTTGGGTCTATAGCTAAAACGGCAATCTTTTTCCCAGCTTTGGATAAGTATTTTCCAAACGATTCAATAAATGTGCTTTTTCCAACACCTGGAACACCTGTAATGCCTATTCTTACTGATTTGTTGGCATGAGGTAAACAGCCTTTTATAACATCATGCGCTTGTTCTGAATGCGATTTATTGGTGCTTTCAATCAACGTAATTGCGCGACTTAAAGCTGTTATATCACCTTCTAAAATACGATTAATTAGTTGTTGGGTTGTCGGCTTTTGCTGTCTACGCTTTTTTATGGTAGCAATAATGTTCTGGTTGATGGTTTCGGGTTGCGAAACACCAGCCTGTTCTTGTAATGCCTTTTTATGTAAGTTTTTTTTAGTCAAAAGTGTCTAATGGTACGGCTATTTTGGTTTCATCCCAAACCATGGTTAATGATAAATGATCCAACGCATTGTCAAAACCAATAGTAAATTGCTCAACCGTTATTCCTGTACCTTCTACAGGCACTGATATGGTAATAACATCAAATTCGGATTCACGCATAGGTTTCATTTCTGTGTCAACTCCCCAAGCATACTGCTTGGAATTAAACATAACTTGCCAAGTAGAGTCGTTAGGAATTGTCCACAGTGTATATTTTCCAGCAGGTAAAGAATCGTTGTTTATTTTTAAAGGTTTACTCGTTTTAAAAGTTGTTGCTTCGTTGGCACCAGTTCTCCAAACTTGTTTATAAGGCACCAAACCACCAAAAATTTCACGACCACGTTTGGATGGACGGTTGTAAACTATATCCAAATGCAAATCATTTTTAGCAAAAGACACAGTGTCTATTGGGCTTTTTCGTGGCGCTAGCAAACTACCATCCACAAAATAAGAATATAAAAATAAACTGATGGCAATTAGAAATAAACATCCTAAAAACCATTTAAAAACTCTATTCATAAGGTATTTATATTAATGATATAAAGATACTTCAAATGTTAATTTTAATAAAGGGCTATCACATTTTTTTAAGAGTTATTTTTAATCTTGAAAAAAAATATGTTGTTTTTTGCAACACATCACTTTTTTTATCGTCATTAAGATGAACTAAACCATTAAAACCAAAAGTAAAGCATGTTTCAACTAGAAATTATTGAAAAATGCAAAGCAAACAACCGTCAAGCACAAATGCAGTTATACAACCAGTACTGCCAAGGTATGTATATTGTTGCAAGACGATTTGTAAAGCATGATGCCGAAGCTGAAGATGTGGTTCAGGAAGCCTTTATTAAAGCATTTTCTAAACTGGATCAATATCAAGCTGAAGTTACTTTTGGAGCCTGGTTAAAACGCATTGTTATTAATACAAGTATTGACATGTTAAAAGCACGAAAACACCAATTGGTGGAACTTGAAACTGTGCATTTAAGTGTTGTTGATACGGATGATGACAATTGGTTAGTAGACGACACCGTTGAAGTTAATGATATTAAAGAAGCTATTTCAAGTTTAGCAGAAAAGTATCGGTTGATTTTAACATTGTATCTGCTGGAAGGGTATGATCATCAAGAAATTTCAGGCATATTACAGATTACTGAAATTTCTTCAAGAACATTACTTTACAGAGGTAAATTACAATTACAAGAATTATTAAAACAGAAAAAAGATGGCACGCGATATTAGAGATTTACTAAAACAAGACCAAACAGAAACAAAGTCTAAATTGTCTTTAGGGCATGACGCTCGTTTTCTTCAGAAATTGAATTCGGCTTTACCACAAAAGAAAAAGCGTAATTTATCTTGGATGCAAATTGCAGCAAGTATTGTTATTGTTTTTGGATTGGGTTTTGGTGTTTTTTCGTATTTCAACCAACCTGTTATTACAAATTCTATTGTTGAAGTTGCTCCAGATGAATTGCCTTTAAAAACACTTGGTGATATTTCTCCCGACTTCAAAAAAGTGGAAGATTATTATCTAGCAAATATTAATTTAGAATTATCAAAAGTCGCTTTAACTTCCGAGAACAAAGAACTTATTGATGGTTATATTTCACGTTTAGATGCTTTAAATTCTGAATACAAGCAATTATCCATCGAATTAACGGAACAGGGTCCAAATGAATTAACGGTGAGTGCTTTAATTACAAATTTAAAATTTCGATTAAACCTCATGTATCGTCTAAAAGAACAATTACATAGTTTGAAAAATTCTGATACAAATCAGAAAAAGAATAACGCATAAAACATTACAATAATGAAAAATATAAAATTTTTGTTTCTCTGCTTACTTTTTACATTAAGTATGAAGGCACAACAGCGAATTGATAAGATTTCGCAATCAACACAAGTCAATGACGATGTAACGATAGATTTAAATACCAGTTACACCAATATTATTATAGATACCTGGAATAAAGATATTGTTGAAGTTGAAGCTTATATTGAAAGTGACGCTCTATCAAAAGACGCTTTAAAAAAGCAGGCTGATGCCTGGAACGTTAGGGTGGAAGGGTCGAAAGATTTTATAAGAATAAACTCGAATTCTGAAGGTGAAAGTTGGTCTGAAAGCATGATTCATTTTGATACAAAATCATTAGACCTTGCCATGCAGAATTTAGAAATTGAATTAGCAAATATGCCAATTATGCCTATGATAGACGGTTTAATGGAATCCTTGGATTTAGCAAATATGCCAAAAATGCCGAACATGCCTAATTTACCCGATTTACCAGAAGGCATGAATGATACCAATTTTGATTTTGAACGCTATAAAAATGAAGGCGACGTTTATATGGATAAATGGAGTCGTGAATACAGTGCAAAATATGGCGATGCTTATGCTAGTAAAATGGAAAAATGGGCAAAAGAAGTAGATACCAAAGCTTTTGAAAAATATGAGAAAGAGATGGAAGCTTGGGGTGAAAAATTTGGCAATCAATTTGGTGAAACATTTGGCAAAGACATGGAAGCCTGGGGCGAAGCCTTCGGTGAGAAATTTGGTAAAAATATGGAGGCTTGGGGTGAAGAGTTTGGCAAAAACATGGAAACTTGGGGTGAGCAATTTGGAAAAGACATGGAAAAACATGCTAAACGTATGGAAAAAGAACTCGAAAAACATGAAAGCAAACGTCAAGAGCATGAAGCCAAATATCAAGCTGTTTTTGATTCCGATATGGGAAAACATATGAAAGTTAAAAAAACGCTTAAAATAAAAATTCCCAAGGATGCTAAATTGAAATTGAATGTCCGACATGGTGAAATGAAATTTACTACAGTTATACACAACTTAAAAGCAGAATTAAATCACACTAAATTTTTAGCAAATAGCATTGATGGCGAAAAAACAGCCATCAATGCTTCGTATTCATCACTTTTAATAAAAGACTGGAAAATGGGTGCTTTAGAATTGAATTTTGTGGAAGATGCTACTATTCAAAATGTTAATGGACTTGTTTTAAATGCAAATTCGTCTAATATTCATATTGATAACCTATCTGGAAATACCATTATTAATGGCAGCTTTGGAGATCTTACTATCAATAAGATAACTGACAATTTTAATACTATTAATATGACCTTGGATAACAGTAATGCTAATTTAAAACTACCACAAGCAGATTATAAATTGCAGTATATTGGTAAGAATTCACAATTAAAACACCCAAAAAACACAAAAGGACAAGCAGTTTCTTCTTTTAATTCAGGTAGTCTTTCCAATAATAAAACCATTGTTGTAAATGCAAAATATAGTCATGTAGTTATGGATTAGTTTCCTATTTTTGAGTTTTTAAAAGCTATGAACTCAACTACCTTTTCTTCATTTTTACTTGGCATTAGTTCTATGCCTCTTTTCGTTTTAGATAAAAAAATTCTGTTATCTCAATATGTTCCTATAGATTTATCAGTAGATAATTTAGAACTGCAAACTTTTAATATTTCATCATCCCAAGCTTGGACTGTTTTTATTAATAATTATTGCCAACAAAAACAGGCGTTAGTTGCTTATGGTGGCTACAATGAAAAACGAAACATTTACAAACGCAGTTCGTATTTCAATGAGCAAAATACCGATACCGAACGCAATATTCATTTAGGAATTGATTTATGGATAGCTTCTGGAACGCCTATTTTTTCTCCATTAGAAGGTAGAATACACAGTTTTGCTAATAATGCCAATTTTGGCGATTATGGTCCAACACTTATTCTAGAGCATCAGATTAAAGATGTGATTTTTTATACGCTCTATGGGCATTTAAGTTTGGACTCTTTAACCAATAAAAAAGTAGGAGATGTCGTTAAACAAGGCGAACAAATAGCCACACTTGGAGCTGCAGATGTAAATGGTGATTATGCACCACATTTACATTTTCAAATAATTCGTGATATGGAGGGTTTTATGGGTGATTATCCAGGAGTTTGCAACAAAAAAAATCTGGACAAATTTTTACAAAATTGCCCAGATCCTAATCTATTATTAAAACTAAACTAATTATTTAATAATCAATTTTTTGATTATCTGACCTAAATCTGTTTCTACCTTTAAAATATAAGTTCCAGATTGAAAGTTACTCACATTAATTTCTGGGTTTTTCGTTTTCATTACTTGACTTCCTAATAGGGTAAAAATTTCAACATTACTAATGGAATTTACAGTTTTAATATACAGCATGTCAGACACTGGATTCGGGTATATACTAACTGGGCTATCCGTATTTACGGACTCTAAATTTAGCGTTTGAAAACTTATTAAGCTTGCCGCAGGATTATTTTGAGAATATAAATTTTGAGCAGCAATATTAATATAATTTTCAATAAAAATAGTGTCAAAAACCGGGTCGCCATTTTCTACAAAACGAATTTCACCACTGGATGGGTTAGGGTTTGCAATGACATCAAATAAAACAAGTTCAAAAGGACCTGCTCCATTTAACAAAATACTAAAAGCACCAGCTTCATCCCGACCTAAAAAATAAGCATCGCCAAATGTGCCTGGTCCCATGGAAATAGATTCCCATTCGGAGGCTGGTATATTAGAATTTCCCGCAACAAAATTCCCAATAGTTAAACCCGTTGGAACGTAAAAACCAGCTCCCATATCATCAGTACTATTGTTGGTGACCGATTCACTAGGCGTAGCTAAAAGCGCCATCTGGAAGTTGCCAGTATTTGTATTAATCCCAACAAATGACACGCTAAATTGATACGTTACTTGCGCACTTAAAGCGAAACAAGCAAATAATAAGAATGATGTTATATATAATTTTTTCATGACTATTTGTTTTGAATTAATTTGATATTTGTTCTGAAACTGGATAATAGTTTGAAGATGGATTATCAGGATGATTTGTTATGATATTCTTTAAGATGCCCTTGTCGTTTCCAGGTCCTAAATAACGTACAATACCATCTAGATTAATATCACCAGAATGATAAGCGTTATATGGAAAATAGTTGCTAGAAGTCGTATTTCCTGGGGCATTAGATATAATAGTTTTTAAACTAGCAGAATCATTATTTGGTCCTAAATAACGCGTTTGATTATTACCATTTATGTCTCCTCCATACATGCCTAAAACACCTATTGGCATTCCAAATGTTGTTTGTGCTTCCAATCCAAAAGTTGCTGTTCCACTATCCGTAAAATTGATAACGGTTGTTACGTTAGATAGTGTTACTGCAGCAGCAGTCATAACTCCTAAATGGTTTCTGTGATTAATAACAACAAAATAATTATCTGATAATTGTTCAAAATATATAGGTGAAAAACCATCAATGTCAACAATGTCGCCATCGCGTTGTAGTAAACCAGATTTTGCATCTATTACCAATGTATTCGTAATGGCGTCTCGTATTTCTATCCATATCCAATCTACAATGGCATTACTCCCAGTAACTGTAAATACAGCTGGATTACAAACTAAACCATCTGTATACGGACTTGTTGATGGAATGAGACTAGCCACCCTTAAATCGTCACGCATAAGTGTTTCTTCACCAATATTAGGATTTAAAGAAGCACCTTGTAAATATGCTTTTGCGGACACTAAAATAGGTTCTAAAATTGTTATTGTTTGATCACAACTTAAAGATATATTGTTTGAAGCATCTGTTGCAGTCCATGTAATAATTGTGTCACCCAATGGATATGGGTCAGTTAATAACAACATATCAGAACGTACACCAGTATACGTTATGGTACTGCTGCAATTGTCAGTAGCTGTTGGTTCTGTTAAGGAAATTGTAGCTTCTGTTATACCATTAGGTAGCACTTCTGTTATGGTGTCAGGACACAAAATAATAGGTGCTTCAGTATCATCTAAAATAGTCCATACAAAACTTTCCGAAACATCTAAACTACCTGGTTTGCTTAGTGTAACGGTTACATTATAAACGCCATCACTATTTGGGCCACCAGAAACAGCTGTTTCATCAATTACGCCAAAAATTAAGCCGTTTGTTGGCTCAATATCTGTTCCTGCTGGTTGTCCAGTAATAGAATATGTTAAATTATCTAATGGATTTCCGCCAGAACCTTCTGCTTGAAAGTCAGATATTTCCAACTCACAACTTGTTCTATCTGCTATGGGTTGTAATTCTAGTTCTGGATAGGCAATACCCAAAATTTCTATTCCATTGATTAATGGGTTTTCTATGTTTTCGAAAAAGCGAATTTCTAAAACACCATCCGTAACGGTTATGTTATTTTGTACGAGTCCAGCTTGACGATGACCAAATTCTCTGGAAATATCGAAATTATCTAAAAGGCGTTCGTCTTCTAAATTAATACTAAAAACGCGTTCACCAGGTTCGGAAGTCCCATTGTATAAATTAGCAAAATACAGGTTTACAATATATTCGCCATTTGGTAATGCAATGGAGAAAATCATAGGGTAAGCTGGATCGCTGTTACTTCTTTGTACATGCATAACATCATAATAGGTGCTTGCATCTATATAACTAGGAATTGAAGCATCTCTATCTGCATAAAAGACTTCGGTAGAGGAATAAGAAGAACCTGAGGATACCGTATATGAATCGCCTGTAGTCGTTGTATTATCTTCCCAATCTGGACCACCATCGGATGCTAAAACCAAAGGTCCTCCAGCATTAATACGAACCATAGGTGTGTAGATATCTGTTAATTCTCCTGTTAATGACATCGTAACACCTGTGTTAACTCCAGAATGAACAATTTCCATACTAGCCGTTTTTATACCTGCTATATTATCGGAAATAAAATCGATTGGAATTTTTACCGATGAACCAGGATTTAAATTAAATGGTAAACTTACATCTGAAGTGAATAAAGCTGCATTGGTTCCTGAAAAATTTAAAGCAGTAACAGTAATAATATCATCCGTTGGACCACCTTCATTATTCAATACAATGTATTTGCTTCGTTGTGCATTATTTACAGGTGTTAAACCGAAATCTAAATTGGTTGGGTTAATAGAAATGACACCATTTTGGTTTTCATAAGCCTCTATATAATCCCAAGTTGCTGTAAACGGATTTGGTGTTGTAGCGGATCTGGAGGTTGAAATAATTCCAACTGCCAGACCTTTGGTGTCTAAAGGGTCTAAAAAGTTACTTGGTAAAATAATGGTTGGACCTAATAGACTTAAGGTTTCGCCATTATCTGTGGAATAGAATGGTTGTGCCGTTCCTGTTGCTGGATCTTCTATAGAAATATATAAATCCACTGAACCCGAATTAATAATATCTGGCACATCGTAGGTTGTGTTTAATGTAACTACGCCATTTGTTTCTAGAACTAATTGTAAGCCATTTAGCATGTCATTATTGAGCGTGCCATTCATAAAAACAAGTTTCAAGTAGTTGTCTTGATCACCTGTTCCTATTTGCATACCATACGATTGAAAATCTACTGGTTCGTTTTGAATACCACCAGACCCAAAATAAGGCGATTCTACTTTAGCATGTATTGTGAAGGGTGCCGAATTTGAATCGACATTAATTCCAAATTGAAACCCGTAATCTTGATTGTTAAAACCTTCAAAAGCATCACCTGCAGAAACAGCGTCCACAGTAGCCTTTCCAGCTGCACCACCAAAGGACATTTCGGCTTCGTTAAACTGATCTAGATAATCTGTTGTTCCAGCAGGATTTAGCATGAGTCCTGTAAAACCTAATCCAAATAAACCAGTTCCGGGATCGTTATTCCAGAATGGATAATCAATAGGAAGGTTTGTTGTTGTACCATTGTCTGCATCTAACGCAAACGCATCATTAACATCTAGAATTAAGTCATTATCATCATCTGTATCATTTAAATCGGATATATTGTCATTATCATTATCTTTAGGTTTACTACTTTGAGAACAAATATTGGTGCCATTATCTAGTTCATCTTGGTTTGTATAACCATCTCCATCATTATCTGCCAAGGCATCATATCCAATATCTCCTGGTTGTAAACAGATTAAATCAGAGGGTTCAAAAACGGTAATACTATTTGCACCATAGGTAACAGCCCAAACAGTACCAGGAAAAATAGCTTCGTCACCTAAAGCAAT
>DIAL01000078.1:67264-72921 GCA_002414705.1 Flavobacteriaceae bacterium UBA5079 | reverse complement strand
ACCCATTAAATGGCACTTCTTGCTGTAAAACCATATCTCCAGCAGCATTTAAAATATAGCGATTAATATCACCATTAAAGGAAGCTGTTAAAATATTTCCTTGCATAATACCTCCAAAATTGGAAGCTGTATATTCCGCAATACCATTGGTTGAAGCTGCTTTTACATCTAAAATATTATTTTTTGGACTACTAATAGGTTCATCTACTAAATATTCACCCAGTTGTGGTTTATCAGGAAAGTTAGCAATAGAAAAAGACGGATTAAAATACCCTTCAGAGCCGACCAACAAATCCGCAACCAAGTACGTGTCAGTTGCAACCCAAGAACCGCTAATTTTTTCATAAGCAATTACATTTGCTCGTGATGGAAACGCCTCAATAGGTTTTGGGTGTCCACCATAATACGTACCATTGGCATCATTTATGGTGCCAATAAAATGCAGTGGATCTTCAGAAAACTCACTACCACTCTCATTCATTTCGTTTGTAATATAGTGAAGATTTGGGTCATAGGTTATTGTGCTTTCGTCACCTAAATAAACATCTGTTACGTTATCATAAATTCTAGGAACGCCTCCCCAAAGTGCATTTGGACCATTATCTGATGTGTAAATTCTATTATTTTCAGTAATTAAAATATCATACGCATTTCTAAAACCAGGAGCAAATACTTGAACAGGACCTCCTGCTTCTGGAAACGCTTGGTTTAAACTGTTATGACCACCAAATGGATCGCCTAAATCAATAAAGGCATCATACATGGGGTGTCCAACAGGGTATGGAAAATCAGGATGCGTATTATCTATATCAACTCGTGTTGGATCGTTTAACGTTGGTAAATCATACACATAATTCGTGTTGGATCGTGGATCATTATAAACTGGCATACTTTCTAATTGTGTTAAATTCACAATAAGAATGGATGCTGATAAGAAAAATTCAGGTGTTCCTGCAAAATTATTACTAGGTGCGCCTTTATTGGTTTGACCACCTTGAGCGACTAATAAAAAGGTTTCTCCACCTTTTTCAAACATATCTAATCCGTTGATAGCATGATTTTCTTCGCAACGTGGTAAACCACGCACTAAATCGGTTTTTTCCCAAACACCATTTATCTTTTCTAGTTTGGATATCATACTAGAATTGGTGTCCAAATTACTGTCATTTCCACCAGAGCCACCACCTAATAAATAATCAGATGAGGTTACATAGAGAATTGGATTTAAAGCTGTTCCTGCGGTAAGGATACCTGTTACAAGGCGCTGTTGACTTGGATTAAACACACCTAAATCATTATGATTTGGAATACCAGTTCTGATTTTAGTAATCTCTTCACTAGCAATTACTGTGTATTCTCCATTACCAGCACTCGCATTATCGCGCTCGATGGTGTAAGCCCAAATAATTCCGTTTTGTTGCGAAACATAGAGTCGGTTGTCTGGACCAAAATCCAGAGACGTCGGGTTCAATACACCTTCATTAATTAAGCCGGTTGAACCAAAACTAATAGTTTGAGAGTAGCTATTAAAACTGAATAGGGCAGAACACAATACGATTGATGACACAACAAAACGTATTGTTTTTTTTAAAGCAATTATAAACATCATAATATTTTTTTCGTTTTCTTGCTATTAATCGAAAAAAATTAATCAGGAATATTACCGTAAAAATAGTTATAAGGCTTAAGTTTTTTTTAATAAACTATGAGTTTTCGTTAAACCTTAATAAATATCCGTTATGTGAACCGTACACAAAAAAATCCGAAGGGTTTCTTCGGATTTTTCTTATAAAATAACGGTAATAAGTGTATTAATTAACCAATACCCATTCGCCTTTTGCAATAAGTGGTTCAGCTTGTTTGAACTTTACGGTTTTATTTTCACCGCTCATAACGTGTTTGATAGTTACTTTATCATTACGCCCAATTTTTGGACTATCACGAACAATAGTTTCTACCACTTCAGGTTGACGTTGGGTGTTTCCTGCCGCACGATTTTGTGCTGCACGTTCATCTAAATTTTGAATTTCTTCCTTTTGCGTTTGAAGATTTTCTTTTTTGTTAGATTGACGTGCTTCCTTAATAGCGTCAGTTGTTTCTTGAGGTAATTCGCCTTTGAATAAAAATGATATAACATCTTTATTCACTTTGTCTATCATGCCTTTGAATAACTCAAACGCTTCAAATTTATAGATTAGTAACGGATCTTTTTGTTCGTGAACTGCTAATTGAACCGATTGTTTCAGCTCATCCATTTTACGTAAATGCGTTTTCCAAGAATCATCAACAATGGCTAATGTGATGTTTTTCTCAAAATCATTAACTAGTTGTTTACCATTGGTTTCGTAGGCTTTCTCAAGGTCTGTAACCACCTGAATGCTCTTAACACCATCCGTAAAAGGGACTACAATACGCTTAAATTTATCGCGTTGTGTTTCGTATACATTTTTAATAACAGGAAATGCTAATTCGGCATTGCGTTCCATTTTAGAACGGTAATGCTCAAAAGCAGCCTTATAAATTTTACCCGCTAAATCTTGAACCGATAATTTAGCGAATTCAGCTTCTGTAACTGGCGAACTCATGGAGAAGAAACGAATCATTTCAAACTCTAGATTCTTATAATCGTTAGCAGCTTTGTTGGTTTCAGCAATTCCTTCCGAGGTATCGTAAATCATGTTGGCTAAATCCACACGTAAACGTTCACCATGTAAAGCGTGGTGACGGCGTTTGTAAACCACTTCACGTTGGGAGTTCATAACATCATCATATTCTAATAAACGCTTACGAACACCAAAGTTATTTTCCTCTACTTTTTTCTGTGCGCGTTCAATAGATTTTGAAATCATAGAATGCTGAATCACTTCGCCTTCTTCTAATCCCATTCTATCCATCATTTTGGCAATACGTTCACTACCAAAAAGACGCATTAAATTATCTTCTAATGACACATAAAATTGGGAGCTTCCTGGATCTCCTTGACGACCAGCACGACCACGTAACTGACGGTCCACACGACGTGAATCGTGACGTTCTGTACCTACAATAGCTAAACCACCTGCTTTTTTAACGGCATCAGATAATTTAATATCCGTTCCACGACCTGCCATGTTGGTGGCAATAGTTACTTGACCTGGTTGTCCAGCTTCGGCAACAATATCGGCTTCTTTTTTGTGCAGTTTTGCATTTAATACATTATGAGGTACTTTACGAATAGAAAGCATTTTTCCTAATAATTCACTAATTTCTACATTGGTTGTTCCAATAAGAACTGGACGACCAGCTTGAGATAGTTTGGTAACCTCATCAATTACTGCGTTGTATTTCTCACGTTTGGTTTTATAAACTAAATCCTCACGATCATCACGAGCAATTGGTCTGTTGGTTGGAATTTCAACCACATCTAATTTATAGATTTCCCAGAATTCACCTGCTTCCGTAACAGCTGTACCTGTCATACCTGATAATTTGCGGTACATACGGAAATAATTTTGAAGTGTTACGGTTGCAAATGTTTGTGTAGCGTCTTCAATTTTTACATTTTCCTTCGCTTCAATAGCTTGGTGTAAACCGTCAGAATAACGACGACCATCCATAATACGACCTGTTTGCTCGTCTACAATCATCACCTTATTCTCCATGACTACATATTGATTGTCTTTTTCAAACAACGCATAGGCTTTTAGTAATTGATTTAAGGTGTGAATACGCTCCGATTTAATACCGTAATCTCTAAATAAGTCTTCTTTTAAATTGGCTTCGTCTTCAGATGATAAACCTTGGTCTTCAATTTTAGATATTTCAATGCCTATTTCTGGCATAACGAAGAAATTCGGATCATCTTCACCAGACAGGAATTCTATTCCTTTATCTGTTAATTCAATCTGATTGTTTTTTTCTTCAATTACATAGTACAATTCCGCGTCAATTTTTGGCATTTCGCGGTTGTTGTCTTGCATGTAAAAGTTTTCTGTTTTTTGAAGGAGTTGTTTAATACCTTCTTCACTTAAAAACTTAATTAATGCTTTATTTTTCGGAATCCCTCTGTGTGCTCGTAATAATTGGAAACCACCTTCCTTGGTGTCACCTTCCGCAATCAGCTTTTTAGCTTCCGCTAAAACACCTGTTAAATATTTACGTTGTACAGATACAATACTATCTACTTTTGGCTTTAATTCTGTAAATTCATGGCGGTCACCTTGTGGAATAGGGCCTGAAATAATTAATGGCGTTCGTGCGTCATCAATTAATACAGAATCCACCTCATCTACAATGGCGTAATGATGCGGACGTTGCACTAAATCATCTGGTGCATGTGCCATATTATCACGTAAATAATCGAAACCAAATTCGTTATTTGTTCCATAGGTAATATCTGCTAAATAGGCTTTTTTACGCGCAGCAGAATTTGGTTGATGGTAATCAATACAGTCCACACTTAAACCATGGAATTCAAATATTGGTGCCATCCAAGCGCTATCACGTTTGGCTAGGTAATCATTTACCGTTACCAAATGCACGCCTTTTCCTGCAAGCGCATTTAAGTAAACCGGAAGTGTGGCTACCAATGTTTTACCTTCACCAGTATGCATTTCTGCAATTTTTCCTTGGTGCATAGCAATACCACCAATTAGCTGAACATCGTAATGAATCATGTCCCACGTAATTGGTTTTCCAGCAGCATCCCACGAGTTAGACCAAATAGCTTGATCATTATCAAGTGTTACATAGTCTTTTTCTCCTGAAACTTCACGATCAAATGTATTTGCAGTAACGCCAATTTGTGTATTGTGAACAAAGCGTTTGGCTGTTTCTTTAACAACGGCAAAAGCTTCTGGAAGGATGTCATTCAGCACAACTTCTGTAACCGTATAAATAGTATCCTTTATTTTGTCAATTTCCAAATAGATATCTTCACGTTGGTCAATATCTTCTGTCTCATTGGCTTTTTTAAGAAGGTCTTCAATTTCTTCGTTAAGCGGTTTTCTAGCGTTTGCTATTTGCTCTTTAAAGTAGGCGGTTTTAGCACGTAAATCATCATGAGATAACTGCTCAAGAGCAGCTTCGTATGTTTTAATTTTTTCAACTATTGGCATGATGGCTTTAACGTCTTGTTTCGACTTATCGCCAACAAAAACCTTAAGGACTGAATTTAAAAAAGTCATCTATTAGGTGTTTATGGTTCTATTAGTACAGTGACTAATATTTAATATATGTTTTTGTTTTTTTGGGTTACAAAAAAACGTTTTTGGTTCGGTTATTAAAATATGAATGCATAAAAAAAGCCTCTAAACGAGACTTTTTTAATTTAAATATTATTAATATTCATCCTCGTTCCAGAGGTAATCTTCGTCTGTTGGATAATCCGGCCAGATTTCTTGAATAGACTCATACGAGTCGCCTTCATCTTCAATAGATTGTAAGTTTTCAACAACTTCTAATGGCGCTCCCGTTCTAATTGAGTAGTCAATAAGTTCGTCTTTAGTCGCTGGCCAAGGCGCATCACTTAAATACGATGCTAATTCTAATGTCCAATACATTTGTAATTTGTTTTAATTTTTGCAAAAATAAATTTTTAGTTTAAATACACAAGAAAAAAATCAATTAATTACACATTAATTATAAGAACGTTCCTTTAATGGTTAATTTAAAAACCA
>DIAL01000078.1:60204-67106 GCA_002414705.1 Flavobacteriaceae bacterium UBA5079 | reverse complement strand
AATAGGTGATTTTTAGATAACTTAAAAAGTTTACTGCTTTTCAGGAATCCATTTCACTTCATCTGCATGCAGGTCTAGAGACAACTTTCGTGCCAATACAAAAAGATAGTCGGACAAGCGATTTAAATAGGTTAACGCTAATGGATCTATTGGCTCTAAATCGTTTAAGGCAGCGGATAAACGTTCCGCACGACGGCACACACAACGTGCTATGTGACAGAATGACACAGTTTGGTGTCCACCAGGTAACACAAAATGTGTCATAGGCGGTAAAGCTGTATTCATACTATCAATTTCTTGTTCGAGACGTTCAATATTTTCTTTTGAAATTTTAGGAATATTTAAACGTTCTTTCCCATTTTTTAATACTGCTTTTTCTGGATCGGTTGCTAAAATAGCGCCAACGGTGAATAAACGGTCTTGAATATGCATGAGCAATTCTTTGTAATGCGTATCAATATCTTGGTCGCGAATGAGGCCTAAATGTGAGTTTAATTCGTCCACGGTTCCGTAGCTGTCAATTCGAATATGGTGTTTGGGAACTCGTGTACCACCAAATAATGCGGTTGTACCTTTATCACCTGTTTTTGTATAGATTTTCATAGTAATTTTTTGATACTCAAAGTTAATGGTTCTCTGGGATAAGGCAAAGGTTTTTTTTGAGTTATTGAGATAATAAGTTTAAGAGAATGAGTTAGTGATAAAATGGAAAAATATAATAATCAGATAATGATAAAATGAATTGAAGCCTTAATTAAATGCGAATGGTGAAATGTTCTTTGCCTTGTTCTTTCCTAAAAAAGACAAAGCCCCAGAAAAACGTGTCAATCGTTGCGGTTACTTGCGGATGTTGTTTTATGGTTTCCCACGCTTGAGTCATGCCTTCTGACCAGTAAATGTCGTCAAAAACAAAAATAGTGTTGTTGTGAGCTGCAGGTAATAGGGTTTCAAAATAGTTTAAGGTTGCTTCTTTGGTGTGGTTCCCATCAAAAAAAATAAGATCCCAAGATTGTTGGTTAACATGATTTAGCTGCTGACTAAAGTTGCCTGTTAGAAATTGAATTCCTTTGTAGTCTGCTAATGATTTTTTAGTGAATTCTGCAATATTTGGGCAGCCTTCTATGGTGGTGATTTTTGCTTGAGGCTGTCCTAAGTGCATAGCCTGTGTTGCTATACCCAATGAGGTTCCTAATTCTAATACATGCTTTGGCTTAAAATACTGGATTAACCGATACCATAATTTGGCTCGTTTTAATGGTGTGCCTGATGTTTTAGCTATTTCTGAAATGCGTCTTTGTTTGTCTGATGTTTTTTTGGAACCTGACCCTAAATCGGTTATACTAATGGATTCCTTGTTTTTATTAAGTTGTTGTTTGTATGTTTTTAATTTCTGATAATCTGGATAGTTTGTTTTATTGTAAAAACACTTTGTTATTAAGTCGTATATAAAAGGGGAGTGGACACCGTGTTGGTTGCTAGATTTTAACAGGAATTGTATGTATTTTTTTTGTTGGTACACGGTTATTGTTAGTATTGCGTATTGAGAAATTAGTATTGAATTTTACGAAAAGATCTTTTATTTGATTCCATTAGCTGGGTCATTCCTGTAAGCACTTCTCACAATGACATTGTACTCATCTTATTCTTCAAGCTTTGAACTTAACTCAAACCAGCGCATTTCTTTTTCGTCAATTTCATCCAGAATCTTTTGTAATTTTTCAGACAGGTTGTTAATCTGTTCTGGTGATAAATCTGGGTTTAGGAATTGTTTTTCTAACTCCGCCTTATCGTATTCTAGACTACTTATTTTGCTTTCTATGTTTTTGTATTCCTTTTGTTCGTTGTAAGATAAGGTTGCATTATTATCTTTTTTCCAGTTTTTCTTTTCCTTCTTATCGTCCTCTTTCGTTTCTGGTTCTTGGCTATCTTCATAAGTGCGGAAGTCGGAGTAATTTCCTGGGAAATCTTCAACAACGCCTTCACCACGAAATACCAACAGGTGATCAACAATTTTATCCATAAAATACCTGTCGTGGGATACCACCATGAGGCAACCCGGAAAATCTAACAGAAAGCTTTCAAGCACATTTAAAGTCACAATATCCAAATCGTTTGTTGGTTCATCCAGAATTAAAAAGTTTGGATTCTGAATTAGTACGGTGCATAAATAGAGTCGCTTGCGTTCACCACCACTTAATTTCTCCACAAAATCATATTGCTTTTTTCTACTGAATAAAAAGCGTTCCAATAATTGGCCTGCACTAATTTGGCTGCCTTTCTTTAATGGAATGTACTCGCCATATTCTTTGATGACATCAATGACTTTTTGTTCTGGTTTGATGGTAATACCCGATTGGGTGTAATAACCAAACTTAACCGTTTCACCAATAACCACTTTTCCAGAATCTGGTTGTTGTAGTTGGGTGATGATATTTAAAAAGGTGGATTTACCTGTTCCATTTTTACCAATAATACCGATGCGTTCGCCTTTTTTGAAGGTGTATTCAAACTGGTCTAATATGGTTTTGTCTTTAAAACTTTTACTGACTTTATGAAGTTCAAGAATTTTACTACCTAAACGTTCCATGTTCAATTCCAGCTGTACTTGATGATCTTGACGCCGTTGATTTGCTCGGTGTTTAATATCGTGAAAATCATCTATTCGCGATTTGGATTTGGTGGTACGTGCTTTCGGTTGTCTGCGCATCCAATCCAATTCTTTTTTAAATAATTGCTTGGCTTTCCCAGTTTCAGTGGCTTCGTTTTCAATACGCGCTTCTCTTTTCTCTAAATAGTAGGAGCAATTTCCTTTGTACGTGTATAGTTGTCCATGATCTAATTCAATGATTTCATTGCATACGCGTTCTAAAAAGTAGCGATCGTGCGTTACCATGAACAGCGTGATTTGTTCTTTTGCAAAAAAATCTTCCAGCCACTCAATCATTTCTAAATCCAAATGGTTAGTAGGCTCGTCTAGAATTAACAGGTCTGGTTTTTTTAGCAGTGCGTTTGCCAATGCTAAACGCTTTTTCTGTCCACCAGACATGGCGCTTACCTTTTGGTTCAGGTTGTCTAGTTTTAATTGAAATAGGATTTGCTTGTATTGGGTTTCAAAATCCCAAGCCTGATGCATTTCCATTTGCTCGAAGGCTTTTTGGTAGGCTTCGGCATCTTCTGGATTTTCTAGTGCTTTCTCATAGTTCTTAATGACATCCAAAATAGGGTTGGAGGTATCGAAGATTGCTTCCTCCACTGTGAGATTCTGATTAATGTCTGGATCTTGGGATAATACGGCTACTGTAATATCTTTTCGGAAGATAATTTGGCCCGAATCGGCTGTATCTTTTCCAGATAGCATGTTTAAAATAGAGGTTTTTCCGGTTCCATTTTTAGCCACAAAAGCAATTTTCTGATCTTTATGTATGCTAAAGGACAGGTTTTCGAATAGCGTTAATTCGCCATAAGATTTCGATATATTTTCAACAGTCAGGTAGTTCAACGTCTATTTTTTTGCAAAGAACGTAAATAAATCAAAAATTATACGATAAGTTTTGATATTCCTACTGAAAAGCTATATTTGTGATGAAACTTGTACCCTCATCATGAAGCATTTATATGTTGTTTTACTTGGTTTAATTACCTTGCTATCTGTATCTTGTATTCCCAACAAAGAGTTGGTGTATTTGCAAAATAAAGTAACAGCTACGGATACGACTCAAGTACTTTCAGAAAAGCAAAAACCTTATCGTGTGCAGATAAATGATATTTTAAATATCCGAGTAAAAGCTTTGGATCAACGGAATATTCAGATGTTTAATCCTTCTGGAGAACGCGATCTAAACGCTTCTGGTGATCAGCGCGCCTTTTTTGATGGCTTTACTGTAGATTTACATGGGAATATTCGGATTCCAATTTTAGGAGAGGTAAATGTTTTGGGGTATACCACTGAAGAGATTGAAAAGCTATTGGAAACCAAATTACTAGAAGAAGAGCTTAAAGAAACTTCTAATTTGTTTGTAACTGTAAAACTCACAGGCTTACGCTTCACGGTTACCGGTGAAGTTGGTTCTACGGGTACTCAGACCTTGTATCAACCGCGTGTTAATATTTTTGAGGCATTAGCCAATGCTGGAGATGTTTTGGTAACAGGCGACCGAAAAGATGTGACCATTATTCGGCAATATCCGCAAGGGCAGCAAATTCATCATTTGAATTTATTGGATATTAGCGTGATGGATTCACCTTACTACTACATTCAAATGAATGATATTATTTATGTGAAACCCCTCAAACAAAAATCCTGGGGAACTGGTATAACAGGCTTACAAACTTTAGGTACTATTATAACCGCTTTATCATTAGTTACCACGACTTTATTACTTATAGATAGGCTCTGATTATGGCAGATTACGATTATGACGATATGGATTCAGGTGAAAGTGGGAGTATTAACTTCGACTTTAAAGGCTATTTATTTAAGGTTTTAAATCTATGGAAATTTGTGCTTGCTTGTATTGGTGTCGCATTGATTATTGCCTACTTCATCAACGTTAGGAAGCAGAATGTTTACAAACTTGAATCGCTTATTTCTGTTGAAAACGATCAGAATCCTTTTTTTACTGCTAATACGAGTATTTCCTTTAATTGGGGAGGCGTTTCTGGTAAAATGGGTAAAACCATTACCACCTTACAAACGCGAACTCATAATGAGAAAGTTGTAGATTCTTTAAAATCCTATATGAATTATTTTGTGGAAGGTAAATACCGCAAAATTGATGTGTATACCCAAGCACCTTTTGTTTTTACTCCTGATATAACACAGCCGCAATTGCTCGGTAAATTTATTGGAATTCGGTTTTTATCAGAGACTACTTTTGAAGTGTTTACGGAATTTGAATCGGAAACGGGCTCTGGTCAACGCTATGATACCAAAGGTCGGATGACTGTTTCTATTCCTAAAGGACCATTTCAAAAAGAATTTAAAATAAACGCGGTTGTTAATTTACCGTTTTTTCAAGGAATATTACGCTTACGTGATGGGCGAATAATTCAACCTGGTCAGGAATTTTATATGCAGTTTAGCAATTTTGATGGTGTTGTAAATAGTTATCAAAGAGGCGTGAGTGTAGTTCCATTTAGCAGTTCTTCAGCCTCCGTTTTACGTTTGAGTTTGGCAGGAACCAATAAATCCAAAATAGTTGATTATCTCAATACAACCGCTGTTATATTAAGCGAATCTGAATTGGAACGTAAAAATCTTTATGCCACCAATACCATAAAATTTATTGATAGTAGTTTGAATGCTGTTAATATCAATTTAAAAGATTTTGCTGAAGAAATGAATAGTTTCAGAAAGCAGAATAAGGTTTTTGATGTGTCAACAGAAATGGCTGATATTTCTAGTAAACTCAAAGAATTCGAAATTCAAAGAGAGACTGAAACTAGTAAACTCAATTATTTAGATGCGTTAGAAAATTACCTTCGTACTAAAACAGACTATACCAGTATAGCTGCACCATCCTCCGTTGGGATAGATGAGGGTAATATACAAAGTAGTGTAACTAAAATTACGGCTTTGGCCATCGAACGCCAGGGTTATGAATATAGTACGCGAGAAGGTTCGGCTATCTTTAAAGATTTAGATCGACAGATAGATGCTGAAAAAAATGTGCTTCTGGAAACCATTACTGCTACTAAAAGTACCATTCGCATTTTGATGAATAGCTTGAATAAAAACATTGCTACTTTTGAATCCAAATTGAGTGGCTTGCCAGAAGATCAGCAAGAGTTTCTAAAGATTCAACGTAAGTTGGATATAAGTCAAGAAGCTTATAACCTTTATATGGATAAACGCAGTGAGGCTGCTATTGTGAAGGCCGCTAATATATCTGATATTAGTATTATTGATGAAGCTAAAGATATTGGAGGTGGTTTAATAGGTCCAAATAAATCCTTGAATTATATGATGGGTTTGATGCTAGGGTTCTTTATACCTATGTTTCTTATTTTTGTCATCTTTTTGTTAGACCATACCATTCATGGGTCTGATGAAGTGGAGCGCCTTTCTAAAATTCCTATTTTAGGACTAATAGGAAAGTATCGCTATCATAATAATCTTGTGGTTTTTGAAAAACCGAAATCGGCTGTGGCTGAATCGTTTCGTTCTATTCGCTCTAGTTTACAGTTTATCTTAAACAAGAACCCGCAATCTGGTGGACGTACTATTTTGATTACGTCTTCTGTGAGTGGGGAAGGAAAAACCTTCTGTTCTATTAATATTGCTACAGTTTATGCTTTGAGTGGGAAGAAAACTATTCTGCTAGGACTGGATTTACGGAAGCCTAAAATATTTGATGATTTTGATTTAACTAACGAGACTGGGATGGTTAATTATTTCATCGGTGAAACAGATTTTGCTTCGGTTGTCAATCATACCCATATTGAGAATTTAGACGTCGTTCCAGCTGGTCCTATTCCTCCCAATCCATCTGAATTACTGATGAGCGGGAATATGGAGTTATTGATGGCCGAACTTCGTCAGACTTACGACATAATCATACTAGACACACCGCCTTTAGGTTTGGTTACGGATGCCTTGGAATTAGTGAAATATGCTGATACGTCCATATTTATGGTGCGTTTGGATTATACTAAAAAAGGGATGCTGCAATTAATTAATGCGAAATATCGTGGTGGTGAAATTAAGAATATCAACTTCGTCTTAAACTTTTATAAGCATAAAACCAATCATAATTACGGTTATGGCTACGGTTATGGCTATGGTTACGGTTACGGTGTCTATGGTAACGCCTATCATGATGATGATAAAAAAGGTCTGGGAGGTAGAATCAAACAGTTTTTGAAGCGGATTTGATTTTTAGTGAGAAGTGAGAAGTGAGAAG
>DIAL01000078.1:45229-60115 GCA_002414705.1 Flavobacteriaceae bacterium UBA5079 | reverse complement strand
GTGAGAAGTGAGAAGTGAGAAGTTGAAGGGTTTTCTGCCTTGCGGCAGACCGGGTTGTGGAGGTGTTTAGTTGATAGCATAAAGATAAGAGATACTAGATTATCGGAACTTGACTACGGGAATTGTGGCGGGAAAATTCTTAAGCAATTATGTCAGAACCTATTTTGAATGGGTGTTACTATACGTATATTAATTAATAGCAGGTTTTATATATTTTAATTGGTCGCGATACGTGTTGTCGGACTGTCGTTAATTAAAAAAGAAATTTATGAAGAAACATCAAATTACTATTATTGGATTGGGTTACGTAGGCCTGCCTCTGGCAGTTGAATTTGCTAAAAAATATCCCGTTACTGGCTTTGATATTTACAGTAAACGTGTTCAGGAATTACAATCCGGTAAAGATCGTACGCTAGAAGTTACCGAGCCGGAACTACAAGCCGTTTTAACGAATACTTTAGGGGAAACCGGTTTGTATATTACTGATTCTGTTGATGCTATGGCGGACTCTAATGTGTATATCATTACGGTTCCTACACCAACAGATTCTTTAAATAAGCCTGTGTTTACACCGCTTATTAAGGCGAGTGAAAGTATTGGAAAGGTCTTGAAAAAAGGCGATATTGTTATTTATGAATCCACCGTTTACCCAGGTGTTACTGAAGATATTTGTGTGCCTATTCTGGCAGCTGTTTCTGGTTTAACATTTAATGTCGATTTTTATGCAGGCTATTCGCCAGAACGTATTAATCCAGGTGATAAAAAGCATACCGTTACTAAAATTTTAAAAGTAACGTCTGGTTCTACGCCTGAAATTGCTACGGTTGTTGATGATTTATACAAATCCATCATTACCGCAGGCACGCATAAAGCACCTTCCATTAAAGTAGCTGAAGCCGCTAAAGTTATTGAAAATTCACAACGCGATATTAATATTGCCTTTGTAAATGAGTTATCTAAAATATTCAGACTCTTGGATATTGATACCAAAGCTGTTTTAGAAGCAGCCGGTACCAAATGGAACTTTATTAAGTTTTCTCCTGGTTTGGTAGGTGGTCATTGTATTGGAGTTGATCCGTATTATTTGGCTCAAAAAGCCATTGAAAGTGGTTACAATCCTGAAATTATTTTAGCTGGTCGTAAAATGAATGACAGTATGGGTGGGTATGTGGCTACCGAAACCGTTAAAATGATGATTAAAAAGGGTGCGACCATCAAAGGGTCTCGTGTGCTTGTTTTAGGAATTACCTTTAAAGAAAACTGTCCTGATATTCGTAATTCTCGTGCGATTGACATTATTCGGGAATTTGAAACCTATCATGTAAACGTGGATGTTTTTGATCCTTGGGCTTCGGCTGAAGAGGTTCATCACGAATATGGTTTGGACTTGATTTCTCAAGCTGCTGATTTGACCGGTGATTATGATGGGATTGTATTAGCTGTTTCACATAATGAGTTTTTAGAACTGGATATTATGGCTTTAAAAGCTGATAATGGAGTTGTGTTTGATGTGAAATCGCTGTTACCCAAGGGGCAGGCGGATGGGCGTTTGTGATAAAGCTCCTAAATCTCCGAAGGGGACTTCTTACTCGGACGGCGTTGGTTTGCGGTGGGTTCTCGATACATTCATTTTCGCTGACGCTTAATGAACACTCCTGACTAACGGCCGGCAGTCTCGCAATTACGGCTTTGGGTTTGGTATAAATAATGATGAGGTTGCCGCGTCGTTTCTCCGTCACTCCTCGCAATGACAATAAATAATATAAAATTATAATAACATGTACGAAAACGCATTTCATCAGCAAGATATATCCACGTTAAACTTTTTAGTCACTGGTGGTGGTGGTTTTATTGGGAGTAATTTAGTTGGTTATTTGCTTACACATGGCGCTAAATATGTGCGTGTTTTGGATGACTTTTCTAATGGGCATCGGTCTAATTTGACTGAATTTATGGACTTGCCCAATTTTGAATTATTGGAAGGTGATATTCGTGATTTAGAGACCTGTAAAACCGCTATGGTTGGGATGGATTATGTGAGTCATCAAGCTGCTTTAGGTTCTGTGCCGCGCTCTATAGCAGATCCGGCTACGACCAATGCTGTTAATATTTCTGGGTTTTTGAATATGTGTATTGCTTTAAAAGATTCGCCTACCGTGAAGCGTATGGTATATGCTGCTTCGAGTTCTACGTATGGCGATAGTCCAACGCTTCCTAAAGTAGAAGCTGTTATCGGGAAACCGTTGTCTCCCTATGCTGTTACTAAATATGTTAACGAGTTATATGCGGATGTCTTCGGGAAAACATACGGCACCGATATTATTGGTTTGCGCTATTTTAATGTGTTTGGGCCCAAGCAAAGTCCAGATGGTGCTTATGCTGCGGTGATTCCGTTGTTTATGCAAGCCCTAAAAGATGATGTTGCACCAACCATTAATGGTGATGGGGAACAAACGCGCGATTTTACGTTTATAGCTAATGTTGTTCAAGCCAATGTGCGTGGGTTTTTTGCTTCAAAAGAAGCGGCAAACGACGTGTATAATGTGGCCTGTGGTGAACGGATTACCATAAATTATTTGTGGGATTCGCTTCAAAACGCAGCCCATTCAGCTTTAAAACCTTTACATGGACCTGAACGTCAAGGTGATGTGCGTGATTCGTTAGCGGATATTTCTAAAGCAGAACGTTTGTTAGGGTATAAACCTGCAGTTTCTGTGCGTGATGGGTTGAAGGTGACTTGGGATTATTTTAATCCCCTAAATCCCCGAAGGGGACTTCTTACTGATGCGGAGTAGACTCTAAAGCCCCTAAATCCCCAAAGGGGACTTACTTACTGTTGCGGGTGAGTTTGGGTTTTTTGGTTGTTTCGTTAAATTGGAGATTTGCTGCGCTGAACCTTCGGTTTCCACGCTTTCTGCCTAACGGCAGACAGGTGCTGCGCACACTCTGAATGACATGGGGCTCTGAATGACATAAAAAAAAGCTGCCTTTTCAGACAGCTTTTCTTCCTGTTTAGGAACATTACAGTACTTCAATTAATTGGAGTGCGTTGTAGGCACCGTTATTAAGTGGGTATTGGATGCTATTGACTTCTTGAAAGAATGCCACCTTTAAGAAGTACAATTGGTTGCCGGTTCCTGATGGAACCGCAGATGGTAACAGACTTACGGTTGTGGTCGTTCCGTTAATTGGTAAATTAACGGTTGGACTTATTTGTAAGTCTTTATCACCTGTCGTAAAATCTAAATCAAGAAATCCTGCAAAGAAACTCACATGTGTGGCTCCGCTTGGGGTTCCTAAATCGTGATTTGGTGTGAGATCGGTAATAGTGATTTCACCCGTTGCGATGTCCAAACTGTAATCGGATAACAACACGGTACTCATTTGGGCATTTTTATTGAAGTCAAAGTTTTTTAACCTTGCTTTGCCTTCGGGTGTTGCTAGCCCAACTGCTACTTTTCGTTGTCCGCGAACCGATGTTACATCTGCATTCTTAACAAAACTCATGGTTTGCGTTAATCGTGATGTTACTCGAACATCTTTCGCGTCTGCCAGTAAGTTTAGTATGGCACGGCGGAATATTTTTCCGCTCGTTGCACTGTGTCCAAATTCGGAACCATTTTCGCGTGTTCTTGCAAAAGCTGGATCGTTTTTTATCCGCTTCGCGCTTACACCGCCCTTGGTTCTTACTAAATACCCGTCTTTGCCCTTATAAAAGGTAAGATCGTCTAGGGTTCCCTCGATCTTGATTAAGCTCTTTAATTTTGCCATTCGACTAAATATTAAAAGATTTATAAACTATTTTTATCAGCTAAAAAGTTTCGATTACTTTGCTACACGGGCGCCCAGGTGTTCACAGTTTTTTGCCCTTTTTGGTTCTGATGTGATAAAATTAGGTTGGCTTTTGCCTGCTTTTTTTTTAGATTGCCGTTTTTGTCCTTTTAGAACTCTTTTTGCCGTTTGTGGTATGTTTTTGCCGCTAAATCCATTTGGTTATTTTAAAAAGCTGTTTTTCGAAGCCTTAAGTATTTCATACACCATCCATACACCATCCATACACCATCTATTTAGTACCGGATATTTAAGATTATATTCTATGGGACTATTAAGATTAATCGATAATAAGTATTTAATATTCGATAAATAACAATTATTGTAGGCTAATTCTTGCTAAAAAGATGCATTTCATCGAATATTTTGATACATATTCAATACCATTCATTTTCTGTCTTTATATTGTAACTAATTAATTATTAATCTATTGAAGCCCTTAAAATTTATGCCTTATGAACACGTTAGAAAAGAATAGACTTTTTTTAAATTCGACCGATGTTATGCAGATGACTGGCTTGAGCATCCGTTCTGCACGTAATATGATGCAACACATTCGGGATGAGCGCGGGTTAGGTAATCATCAAGTTATTAGCATTTTTGATTTTAGTGCTATTTTTCACTTTCCGGTTCCTTTTCTGTATGAATATATTAACACCGATTTATTTATCAATGGTCCGATTGACGAAGACGTGGCACGTCGTGCTTACCGAAAAGAAATTATGGAAACTACGGATGTAAGTTTCTTAAAGCATAAAGATTTAGAAATTTTTATGACTTCTAAAGATTTGAAGAAGCGTCAGCAGGGACAAGCTGATTTTTCGGATGTTGTTGATGACGTAGCTTGATGTTTACTAAAGACCATGATCCATTAAAACTCCGAATGGTACTTTTGAAATTAGTATTGAGATATAAAGGGTTGGCTTTACTAATCTTTGGTTTCTTCGCTGTGCTCTGAATCACGATGGGAGCTTTGAATGCTATTTTTCTTTATAATTTTATTGATTCTGTCATACAGAAGGAGGGACGACTGAAGTATCTCTGTTTTGAGATGTTGTTAAATTAGAGATTAGCTGCGCTGAACCTGCGGTTTCATCGCTCTGCTCTGAATGACAAAGGGATTGGCTGCGCTGAACCTTCGGTTTCTTCGTTACACTCTGAATGACATGGGGCTCTGAATGACAAGTAACTTTGAATGACATGGGGCTTTCTGAATGACAAAGTTGCTCTTAATTTCATTGGGTGTTTGGGATAACATGTAGTTTTTAATTTAAAGACTCAATTGAATAGTATAGTTAGACTGAAAACAATTAAATTTTCTAGTTAATAATTCTAAAGTTTGCGTTTTGGTTTCTACTAGGAATTAGTATATTAGCTCTATATAAAACGCTATTACATTGAATAAATTAGATGATGCTGATTGGCTATATACTATTTCTTCCAAGCGGAAGTTAATCGATTTTAATTTTGCCGAAATTTGGCGTTATCGCGATTTACTTTTTTTGTTTGTGAAACGTGATGTGGTTACGGTATATAAACAGACTATTTTAGGGCCGCTTTGGTACTTGATACAACCGCTGTTTACCGCCTTGACCTTTACCTTAATTTTTAACAAAGTAGCCAATATAGAAACCGGAACGGTGCCGCCGTTTTTATTTAATTTAGCTGGAATTTCTATTTGGGGTTATTTTAATACTTGCTTAAAATCTACCAGTGACACCTTTAAAAGTAATGCCGCCATTTTTGGCAAGGTGTACTTTCCACGGATTATTGTACCGCTTTCTATTATTATTTCTAACCTCATGAAGTTTGGGATTCAGCTCCTTATATTCATTGCTTTTTATATTTATTATTATTTTAGTGGTGCCGACATTCACATAAACAGTAGTCTGGTGTTTTTTCCGATTATTGTGATATTGATGGGCTTACTTGGTTTAGGTATAGGTATGTTAATTAGCAGTATGGTTACAAAATATAGGGATTTGAAATTTTTAGTTGGTTTTGGTGTGCAGTTGCTTATGTATGTGTCCGCTGTTATGTATCCGTTAGCCTTGATGCGTGAGAAATTACCAAAAATTGCTTGGGTGGTGGAGTATAATCCGTTGGCCTATATTATTGAAACGGCCCGTTATATGCTTTTGGGTACTGGCACATTTAGTTGGTTTGGAATAATCTATACGGTTGTTGTGACTTTGGTTGTGTTGATGTTAGGGATTGTGGTTTTTAATAGGACGGAGAAAACGTTTATTGATACGGTTTAATGGGTGTGAGACGTGAGAAGTGAGAGGTGAGTGGTGGAGTAGTGAGTAGTGAGTGGTGGAGTAGTGAGTGGTGTGAGGTGAGAGGTGAGTGGTGTAATAGTGAAACGTAAATAGTGAGATGTGTTTTGATTAACGACTCGCGACTGACAATTAACGAGAAAATGGATCATAAAGATTTAGATGTTTGGAAAAAAAGTATGACATTGACTGGTGTTGTTTATCAATGAACTAATGAGCTTCCTAAATCAGAGCGCTTTGGATTAATAAGTCAAATGCGGCGTGCTGCAGTATCCATTCCATCTAATATAGCTGAAGGATCAGCACGAAAAAGTGATAAGGAGTTGATACAATTTTTAATGATTGCTCTTGGTTCGCTTTCAGAATTGGAAACACAATATTTATTATGTGTTCAATTAAAGTTTATAAAACATGATGATGAGGTAATGGATAGTATGACAGATGTAAAAAAAATACTTTTAGGATTTAGAAATTATTTGAAAAACAAAATAAAATAGAAGATGCAGGTCACGATTCACAAATCACGATTCACAAATCACGTTATATGAGCATCATACTTAAGGCATCAAACATCAGCAAACAATACCGACTAGGTTTAGTGGGCACGGGTACTATTAGCCACGATTTAAACCGATGGTGGGCCGGTATTCGTGGTAAGGAAGATCCGTATTTAAATGTGGGTTCTGTTAATGACCGTAGCACCAAAGCGGATAGCGATTATGTTTGGGCGTTGCAGGATATAAATTTTGAGGTGCAGCAAGGGGAGGTTTTAGGTATTATTGGTAAAAATGGTGCTGGAAAGAGTACGTTGCTTAAAATACTATCTCGGGTTACGATACCTACTAGCGGCGAGATTAAAACCAAAGGTCGAATAGCTAGTTTGTTGGAAGTTGGTACGGGATTTCACCCCGAACTAACAGGCCGTGAAAACATTTATTTAAATGGGGCCATTTTAGGCATGAGTAAAGCTGAAATACAGGCTAAAGAAGAAGAAATCATCGCATTTTCCGGTTGTGAGCGTTATGTAGATACACCTGTAAAACGCTATAGTTCAGGCATGCGTGTTCGTTTGGCCTTTGCAGTCGCGGCTTTTTTAGAACCTGATATTTTGGTGATTGATGAGGTGCTTGCCGTTGGTGATGCTGAATTCCAGAAAAAGGCTATTGGGAAGATGCAGGATATTTCCAAAAGAGAAGGACGTACCGTTTTATTTGTAAGTCATAATATGGCTGCAGTAAAAAACTTATGTACTAGAGCTTTATTGTTAGAAAATGGGAAGATTGGTTTTGAAGGTTTAGTTGAGAAATGTATTGATAAATATTTATCTGTAGAGGATAATAATAGTTTTAATTTTCGAGACTTTAATTCCCGTGAAGGGAATGGTGGTCTTAGGATTACTGATTTAAACATTTTTTGTAACAATCAAGATGAGGTAAGTTTTAACGAATTAAAGAGCGGATATAATTATTTATTCAAATTTACTGTAGAAAATTTTTCTAATCAAATAAAAAAAATTGCTTTAGGTATGTCTATTTTTTCAATAAAAGGACAGCTTTTAACTGCAAGCGGAAGCGATTATTTTATGGATAAAATAGTTGTTGAGCCTAAAAATAAGGTAGTTGTGACATTAGCAATACCTTCACTTCCTTTAACAGGTGGGTCTTACTTTTTAAATTTATCTTGTAAATCTGATTTAAATGGATTGGAAGATTTTATTAAAGATTGTCTTATTCTAAATGTTGAGAGTTTAATCTCTACTAAAAAGAATGTAACTCAATTTCCTAGTGAAATGATTCAAATAAATCATGATTGGTATTTATAAAAAAACAATAATAGGGGTTTCACGTGTTAGAAACCAAGGGTATTTAATAAAAGATGTTTTAGATCATTTAACCAGCTATTTAGATGGTGTTATAGTTTATGATGATGCCTCTACAGATAATACGCTCAATATTTTAAAAAACCACCCTCTAGTTTTAGAAGTAATAGAGAATAATTATTGGGAATCTGATAGACAACAAAGAAGTAAAGCTGAAGGCAGTCATAGACAGTTGTTGTTTAACAGGGCTAAAACATACTATCCAGAGTGGGTTTATGTTTTTGATGCAGATGAATTTGTTGAGTTTAAAGAAGGTTTAGACTTGAAAAATGAAGGTATAGATTCTTATTATTTTAGACTTTATGATTATTATATTACAGCTCACGATGTAGAGAAATATTATAAAGAAAGGGAATATATTGGTCCTGAATTTAGGGAAATTCCCATGATGTTTAGAGCTAGTTTAGATTTGAATTTTCATTCTAGGGTGCCAAAAGGATTTTATAACATAGATTTTGGGGGATATGTAAAGCATTATGGTAAAGCTACAACTATTGAAGATTGGGATAAAAAATGTAAATATTATATAAATCATTTAACCGAAAATCAACCAGGAAATATAGATATAAGCGAAAAATGGCAGAAACGATTAGGAAAAGCTGTTCACTCAAAATCTGATTTCTTCAATGATTTAATTAAATGGGAAGATAAAATTGAATTTGGATTAGAACTCACAAATGATTTAGAGAGATTATCAACCTTAAATCTTAATATTCTTGTGGCTAATAGTAGTTTAAACACTATTGGAGGGTCAGAAACTTTTACATTTGCTTTGATTGAGGAGCTCAAAAAATATTCAAATTTTAATGTAGAATATTTCACTTTTAATAAAGGAGATATTTCAAAAAGAATAGAGAAGGAGTTATGTGTAAACTTTATGTCCTTAAAAAAATATGATTTAATTTTAGCAAATCACAATATAGTTGTAGATAAACTATATAAGAAAGGTGTTATTATTCAAACTTGTCATGGGATTTTTCCAAAATTAGAGCAACCAAGTAAAAATGCTGATGGTTATGTGGTGATTTCTCAAGAGATTCAAAATCATTTGGCAAACAAAAGTTTCGCTAGTAAGTTAATTTATAACTCAATAAATCTCACTCGTTTTTATCCTAAAGTTAAAATAAATAAAAAACCAAAAGTGGTATTAAGTTTATGTCATTCTGAGAATGCTAATAATACAATTAAGACTTTGGCAAATGATTTAGGCTTAAAATATATTCAAGCTTATAAATATAAAAACCCAGTATGGAATATAGAAGATTTAATAAACCAAGCCGATATTGTCTTTGGTTTAGGTAGATCTGCTTATGAATCTATGTCATGCGGTAGGCCAGTTATAGTGTATGATGATAGAAGGTATTTTCCAAGTTATTCTGATGGTTATGTTAAAAATATATTAGGGTTTAGTCTGCTCAATAATTGTTCTGGAAGATATAGCAAGAATCAATTAGCACTAAATGACTTAAAAAAAGAAGTTGCTAAATATAATTCTGAAGACGGTGATTTCTTGAGGGATTTCTCAAAAAAAGAGCTAGATGTCAGAAAAAATTTAATAAAATATATAAACTATTATTTAATATTAAAACAGCTTAAAATTGATAGAAAGTTATCAACTAAATTTAAGGTGCTAATAAAAAAAATTAAAATAAAAATTTTTAAAATTATAAAAAAAGTCATCAGGTATTTAACCTTTAAAATAAAAGCATGTTAAAAACTGCTATTATAATAGTTACATATAATGGATTGAAATGGATCGATAATTGCTTGAGGAATCTTGATTTTGATAAATTTAATGTTATAGTTGTGGATAATGCCTCAAAAGATGATACGGTTAGTTTTATTGTAGCGCATTATCCAGATGTTACTGTATTAAAGCAAACTGATAATCTGGGTTTTGGACAAGCCAACAATAAAGGTATTAGGTATGCTTTAGATTTGGGCGCTGAACATGTGTTACTACTTAATCAAGATGCGTATTTGATGGATAATGTTTTAGTTAAATTGTGCGTGTTTCAAAAACAAAATCCGCAATATGGTATATTAAGCCCTATTCATATAACGGCAGATCGGAACAAGCTAGATTCTAATTTTTTACATTATATGCTTCGTGAAGAAACGGGAATGTTTTATTCTGATTTTGTTTTGGGTAATCCGTTAGCTTTGGTTTATGATGTGCCTTTTGTAAATGCCGCAGCTTGGTTAGTATCTAAAGCATGTTTAGAAACGGTAGGTGGTTTTGATCCGCTGTTTTTTCATTATGGCGAGGATGATAATTATTGTCAGCGTATTAGTTATCATGGTTTTAAAATAGGTGTATTGCCAGATACGTATGTTGTTCATGATCGGGAAGATCGTAAACAGAATAAGGCTCCAATGTTTAGTCCAGACTATTTTAAACATGCTAGAAGGAAGTATCAGGTTGTTTTTGGTAATATTAATATTGATAACCCTATAGATTTAAAAATAAAAAAGCTTAAGAAGTCAATTGTTAAATTGAAATTGCAGTTGAAATTTGATAGAGCAGCTTCTGTAAAAAAGGAACTTACTCTATTGTCAGACTTAAAACCTGAGATAGAAAAAAGCCGAATTTTAAATATTAAGCCAGGTTTGCACTATTTGTAGCGGTAACTGAATCCGTAATTTGATTGTGCTTTTAGTATTTTTTTGTGTTAATTTTCATCTGACTTTGTATATTAGTCTCGTAAATGACCGTCATGCCTAAACAGACTTTAGTTTCCATAATTATACCCACGTTTAATCGGGCAACCATGCTTGGTGAAACGTTAAACTCTATTGTGTCGCAAACTTACACGAATTGGGAGTGTATAGTCGTGGACGATGGCAGTACGGATGGCACTAAAGCTCTAGTAAAGCAATATCAACAAAACGATAAACGGATTCAGTATCATAAACGACCCGAGACCTTTTTAGCAGGTGGTAATGATGCCCGAAATTTTGGGTTTCAGATTTGTAATGGTGATTTTGTGCAGTTTTTTGATGATGATGATATTATGCTGGATGCGTATATAAGTGATAGGATAGCTTTGTTTTCAGGCCAGATTAATATGGTTATTTGTACGGGTTATATGGTGGATATACAGCTTAATAATAGGGTGTTTATGCCTATTGCTTTAAGAAGTTACTTATATAAGGATTATGTGACTTATACTTCCAAAATATTAATTGAGTCTATTATCTTTAGAAAAACATATTTGGAAGCGCAAGAAGACTTATTTAGAAACGATTTAACGCGAGCACAAGAGTCTGAACTATTTTTAAGATTGTTTTATAATATTCAAGCGGAAACGTATGTTATATTTGAAAAAGGATTGTTTCTTTACCGACAACATCCTTTAAACAAAACAACTAAAGACCAATTTTATAACAAGCGTTTTAAAGAAAGCCGATCTATAATATATGCGGATAACTTAAAAAAATGTATTGCATTAGGAGACCAAAAATTAGTTTCGTTACTCTATCATAATTTATTGACTTACTTTTTTGAAGGCATTAAACATGATGATAGGAGCAACAGCAAATGGATACTTAATGAATTGGTTAGGGATATGCGTTTGGTAAGCATGCAATTATCAGGTTTGCTCTGGCTGCTAGGACATACAGCTCTTTTAATTAATTATCCTGTTTACCGGTTTCATGCTAGGTTAAAGTTTCATCCGTCATTAAAAAACATATCATGAAGATTTTAGTTTTACCATCATGGTACCCAAATAACACCAGTAATTTGGGGTCTTTTTTTATTGAGCAAGCTCGTTTTTTGAATGCCAATGGTTTTGATGTTAAGATATTAATGGTGGAGGGATTACACACTAAAAATTATTATTTTCAACGTATAAAACGCTTGATTAAAGGGCAGTCTGGTGAATTAACTACTACGTTTTTAGAACAGGATCCTGACGCCTTTTCATTTCCCGTTATTATCCAAAAAAACTGGAGTGACGACAGGAAATTAAAGCAACTAGATAGGGCCTATTTAAAAGCTTTTAAAAAGCTTAATTGGTTTCCCGATATTATGCACTTACAGGGGATGTATAAGTATGGTTTGTCTTCTTATCTAATTTCGGAAGTTCATAAAATTCCAATGGTTGTTGTGGAACATTCTCCATTTAGGATGGAAAATTATAGTGGGTGCCAACAAGAGCGGATAAAGCACATATTCCAGTCGGCCAAAAAGATTGCTGGTGTGAGTTATTTTCATAAAGCCTGTTTGTCTGTTGTTGATACGGAAAGAACTGTTGAGGTTGTTTGGAATTTTATGGATGAAGAAATGTTTAAGTTTGAAAACCTTTCAAAACCAGATGATGTTTTTATAATTACTACTATTTTAAGGGCTTCGTATGTTAAGGATCCTATTACTTTTTTTGAGTCTATTTTAAGATTTGTTGAACTCTATAGTTGTAACAGACCTATAGAGGTTCATGTGGTTGGTGTTTCCAGTATACAAGAATTATTAACCATGAAGGGTGTTGACATCGACGTTATTTCCAAATATGAGGTTTTAGATGGTATTTTGAAATTTCATGCATGGTTGGATAGGGATGCCGTCAAGGCATTGCATAAAAAATCGTCTGTGTTTGTATCGACTAGTATAGACGAACCGTATGGTGTTGCTTTACGAGAAGCTATGTTATGTGGTGTTCCTGTAATTTCTACACGTAGTGGTGGTCCAGAAGATACTTTAGCTCATGGATTGGGTGTTCTGGTTGATATTGGCGATGAAGCAGGTATAGCGTTGAATCTTAAAGGACTTTATGATGGAACACTTAATTTTGATGCTAATAAATTAAGGCAGCACGTTATAGTACAAAGTGGGCGTCAAGCTTTTTTAAAGAGAATGAAGATGTTTTATGATGTATAGATTTTAGTTTGTTAAAATAAAATAATGTTATGAAAAAGCCATTGCTTAGTATCATTTTAAGAACCTATAATAATCAGACATTCATTTTGGAGGCTTTGGAAGGTATATTTAAACAGCAGGTTGATTTTGATTTGGAACTTATTTACTCCGATGATTGTTCTCAAGACAACTCCTTTGAAATTGTTGAAGGAGCTATAACTGGTAGTGTAAAATTTATTAATGTTCATATCAAAAAGCAGCCTAAAAACTTGGGGGTTACAGGGAGCCTTTTATATACTTTAAATAAGGCTCAAGGTGACTATATTGCACTATGTGATGGTGATGATTATTGGAGTGACCCTGAAAAATCGCAAATACAAGTTGACTTTCTAGAAGCAAATCCTGATTATGAGGTTTGCTTTACTAATGTAAGCACGATTGAGGAGAATGGTAAAGTTATTAAATCAAAGCTTATACATGACGGTCGAAGAACTATTTATGAAATGCAACATTTGCCCGCATGGGCACCAGTTTCTGCAAGAGTTTTTCGCAATCGAGATTTTAGTTTTATAAGTAGAACAGTTCCTGAGGAAGATACTTATATGTTGTTGTATCAATCCAAATTTGGTAAAATAAAATTTATAGATATAGTTGCAGGAGCCTACCGGTATCAGTCTAAAAGTATTTACTCATCACTTGCTATTTCCTCGAAAAAGGATGCAGCTCTTAAAACACATATGGAATGCATGAATCTGGTGCCTAAAGAACTTTATTCCAAATATCATAACCTGATATTAAAGAAAATTGTGGAACTGCGGTATTTAGATAAACACCTTTATTTACAACGTCTTTCAGATTTAAAAGCATTTATGAAGGTTTATCCTAATCGATTTTCAAGAAAGCAATCAATAAAGATTTCGTTTATAGTCGGAGTTTTGAGAGTACTTGACTTTGTTGGCGTTAGTGGGAATAAAAAGTTTATATTAAGAGTTTTAGATAAAATAATATAGATTGTGTGAAATTTATTGCATTTGTAAAATGATCTATTTAAGGGATGGTTTTGCGTTAATTTATCAACCCTATCAAACTTAATTTAAAAAGATTAATTATTAATTATCCATTGAATCTGGTAACTAAGGTATAAGTATATGTGGTGTTTTGTAATTGAAAAATAAATGGAACTTATTATTATTTTATATATAAGACTCAATTTTTTTATAACTTTTAGTTTCTTTATTAATTTATAGAAGATTACAGTAATAAGTATACCCATAATTCTCGTTTAAAACATTATCAAATGATTCATTATTTCAAAAAAGTAAAACTTCGTATTTATTATTATAGAACACTTTATAAAAAATATAAGACCCAAAAAAGAAAATATGCAAGTCCTACGATTAAGTTTTACAATTTTTGGAAGACAAAAAATATTGAAGATTTTTGGTTTTATAGGTTTATAACATATAACAATCTGGATAGTAAAAAAATGGTTCTCAATTTTATTTCCGTTTTTGGAGACAAAAACCTTATATGGTTTATTAGAGGTGGTTTTAAAATTTTTTTTACTGGAGAAAACTTAAATCCCAAGACAGCTGTTTATTCTAACTATATTAAATATGAAGATCACTACGGTGACAAGGTTGATTTGGCTTTAGGTTTTAACTGTCAGGAAAATATGCCTGTTAAATATATGCGTTTTCCGCTGTGGATTACTTATTTTGTACCTGCAGAATCTACTTTAAGAAGCTTAAAAAAACTCATTTCGAAATATAACTCACCAGAAACACGTAAAAATACAAACCGCGTAAGATTTGCTGTGCATATATCAAGACATGACAGAAATGAGGTGCGTTCAGAAATAATTCAAGACATGAATACAATAGAAAATGTTTGTTGTGCTGGAAAGTTTATGAATAACACTAATGAGTTGAAGGAGGTTTATAATGATAATAAACTAGTTTTTTTGAAAAACTATAAGTTTAACATTTGTCCTGAAAATAGCAATAGCAGCGGGTATGTTACAGAAAAACTTTTTCACT
>DIAL01000078.1:40116-45090 GCA_002414705.1 Flavobacteriaceae bacterium UBA5079 | reverse complement strand
TATTTCTGGATGTATTCCTGTATATTGGGGCAGTGATAACCTACCTGAACCTGAGATCATTAACCCTGATGCGGTATTATTTTATGATAGGAATAATAAAGAAGAATTTTTAAAAAAAGTTAAAGAACTTATTGATTCTGAAAGCGCTTACCAAGATTTTTTGAACATTCCTCCTTTTAAGGATCATGCAGCCGAAACTATTTGGAAATATTTGGAGGAGCTGAAAAGTAGATTAAATATAGTTGTTGAGAAATAATATTTAGTAAAACTTATGTACTATTCGCAATATAGGCAGGATAAATTTTTAGATAAAATTGTATTTAACGGTAAGAGAAATGGTTTTTTTGTTGACATTGGTGCACATGATGGTCTGGCTATAAGCAATTCCTTATTTTTTGAAAAAAGTAGAAATTGGTTAGGGGTATGTGTTGAGCCTAATCCGACTGTATTTGAAAGGTTAGAACAAAATAGAAGATCTAAAAATCTAAACATTTGTATAGGTAGTGGCAATAAAATTGTGAGTTTCACAAAAATTGAGGGCTATGCAGAAATGTTAAGCGGAGTTACCGATAGATATGCCCCAAACCATTTAAAAAGGATTGAAAAAGAAACTTCTATTCATGGTGGCAATCTTCAAACAATTTCAGTAGAGATGAAAAGGTTTGATGCTATTGAAGACTTTAATAACATACCGATCGATTTTATCTCAATAGATACAGAAGGAAACGAGCTTGATATTATAAAGTCTATTGATTTTAAAAATTCAAATATTAAATGTTTTGTAATTGAGAACAACTACAACGATCCACGAATTAGCGAGATTTTAAAACAAAATGAATATAAACATATTGCAAAATTAGCATGTGATGATGTTTATATCTATAAATATCAATTAACATTTTTCTTTAAAATTAGACTTATCTTCTGGAGAATAATAATTTCAAAATTTAATAAAAACTTATTTACAAAAATCAGTAATTTAAAATGACTATAAATAAAGCACATTCAAAATTAGTTGTAAAACTTCCAAAAATTCTTTCATAACGTTTTTTTGTTGTGATAAAATGTATAGTATTAATTTAGAAAAAGGTTATTGTTTAACATCACTAACCATTTATATTTACTGCTTTTTAATGATCTTTTTTAATTTCTGAATGACACCCACTTTTAATTATATTAGTTCTCCGTTAATACTATGACTATAAAATCGCCTATACTTCCTAGTAAACAACATTTTGCTAAAATGTCTGATCAGCCACATGAGCCTCATTTAGAAGCTATATGCGTGTTTATAGCAACTGGTTTTTTTATGGGAAGCGATACGTATTGGAAAGATATTGTTTGCTTGTTGCCTGCACATGATCATGATATAGACGCAAAAGGCTATTTGTTAGATAGTAATCCAAATTTTAATTGGCATTACACACCTCGAGAGATTTCATTTGAAGATACTTTGGATGAATACATTCAGTTATTAACTACTGTAACCAAAGAACAAGTAGGTGACCAACCTGTAATTTTGCCGCTATCTGGTGGTTTGGATAGTAGAAGTCAGGCCCTTATTTTAAAGGGTTTACGGAATCCTGTACATGCCTATAGTTATAGTTTCAAAGGCGGATTTGCAGAACATAAAATTAGTAAGCAAATAGCAAAAGCTTGCGGATTTGAATTTAGCCCCTATAGTATTCAGCCGGGTTATTTATGGGATTGTATTGATGAATTAGCTACTATAAATGGTTGCTATTCCGAGTTTACCCACCCTAGGCAAATGGCTGTTTTAGAGCAATTAAAGGCTATGAGTGGTGTTTTTTCATTAGGACATTGGGGTGATGTGTTATTTGATAGCGGAGCACCAGAGAAAACGACTGAAGCTGATATTTTACCCTTGCTATTTAAGAAAATGGTGAAGCCTAAAGGTTTGGAGCTAGCCCAACAATTATGGCAAGCTTGGGATTTACCGGGTAATTTTAAGGACTATTTAATTGGACGCATTGAAGCCGATTTATCTGAAATACATATAGATAACGTGAGTGCTAAAGTGCGTGCCTATAAAACGAGTCAGTGGGCACACCGTTGGACCACCACTAATTTATCTGTATTTGCAGCCGCACATCCCATTACTTTGCCTTATTATGATAACCGGATGTGCGAATTTATTTGTACTGTTCCAGAATCCTACTTGGCCGATAGACGCCTGCAAATTGCACATTTGAGACAGGACCCTACATTAGCTAATATTATCTGGCAAGACCATAAGCCTTTTAGTTTAAATACCTTTTTATATAATAAATCACCCTATAATTTGCCCTATCGTGTTTGGAATAAATTACAGCGCGAAGGACGAGCTTTTATGGGAAAGCCTTATATACAAAGGAATTGGGAATTGCAGTTTATAGGCCCTGCAAATGAACAGGCCCTTAAAAAACATATTTTTAATTCCGACTTTAATAGGTTTGTACCTAAACCAATTGTTCAAGATATGTATATGCATTTTTTAAAAACGGATTCCATTAATTATGCACATACTTTGAGTATGTTGCTAACCTTGTCTCAATGGCAGAAACAACATCAAGAGTCCTTATGAAGTTATCTGTTGTTATACCTGTTTACAATGGCGCTGATTTTATAGAAAAATCCTATCATTCCATTTTAAATCAGCAATTAGACCATTTTGAAATCCTTTATGTTGATAATAACTCTAAAGATCAGTCTGTTGAAAAAATTAATGAGCTGGTACTATTGGATTCTCGGGTAAAATTATTTGTACAAACTAAACAAGGTGCAGCACCAGCAAGAAACAAAGGTATAGAACAAGCGCAAGGTGATTATATATATATCTTTGATGTAGACGATGAAATATACCCAAAGGCTTTACACAAAATGATTCAGGTACTAGATGCCTATCCAGAAACCGATGCCGTTTTCGGTAAAATGATTAAATCCTACACAGGTATTTCTGAAACTGTTAAACCTGGAGATGAAACAGATACCGTTATTTTTAATGAACAACCGTATTGGGGTTTATTTTGGTTTGAGAATTTGAAACATGTTGTTGGGCCACCTGCTTTTTTATATAAAAAAAGAGTGTTTACTAAAATAGGTGTTTATAATGAAGCTATTAAAAACACAGAAGATACCGCCTTTGACATTAAATTAGGTATGACATGTAACGTAGCTTTTTTAGATATTTATGTTTATTTGTACTTTAAACATGATGTTTCTACCATACAAATGGCTAAAAAACATGAAGACTTGGTGTCCTTGCATTGGACCAGATTTGTAAAATCGCATTTGCCATTTTATTTGGAGCATGATGTCCCCTTACGTTACAAAGAATTATTATATGCTTATCTATACCAAACTATTGGTAAAATAATATGTAGTACTGCTAGTTCTACTAAAAGAAAGCTTAAATTACAGGAGTTATTGGATGAGATTCAACCTGTGAAGCTGCCTTATTTATTGAAATTATATTTAAAGCTATTAACGGTATTTCCGTTTTCTGTTTTTCTAAAATTATATGTTTACTATCTTGTCCCTTTCTATATTAAAAATTATATAGCAAAGCTTTAAATTGCTTTATGTAATATGAATAGATTTGTTTTTCTTGTTAAACATGCTTTTAAAAAATGGCTTATTATAAAGCTGTTTAGGCAGTATGTTTTAAATAATGACATTATTCAAGCTGATATAAATCAGACTATTAAAGTTAGAGGTTGTAACGTTAAACCGAATACATTGAATAAGCAATTTGAGCACCTTATGATTTATTATCCTGATTTTGCCTTTATTTTTTTCTGGCGAATTAGAAAGCAGAATTACTATTGGAAAACTTGGTTTACAACAGATTTACCTTGTAAAATTTTTAAAAGTACTCATATAGCTGGCGGGTTGATGTGTTATCATCCCTTTGCAACGGTTATTAATGCGAAGTCTATTGGAGAAAATTTTCAATTTCGGAATGGTTTAACCATTGGAAACAAAAACAATGATAATAATTTGTTGCCTACTATTGGTGATAACGTTATCGTAGGTGCGAACGTTGTTATTATTGGAGACATAACCATTGGTGACCATGTTATAATTGGAGCCGGATCAGTTGTTGTAAAAGACGTTCCCTCTAATTCTATCGTGGCAGGTAATCCAGCAAAATTAATACGTAAACTATCTCATGAGTAAGCGCATTCGAGTTTTATATACCATTCCTAATTTTAATACTGCTGGTAGTGGTAAGTCGGTTTATGATTTAGTTAAGGGCTTGGACCATACCAAATTTGATGTGGAAATTTGCGTATTTCATACTAAAGGTACTTTTTTTGATGCCGTAGAAAAACTAGGCGTTCCCATTCATGTTTTTCCTTTTACTACTTCTTACAGACCACATATTAGTTTTTTATCTCGGGTTTTAAAGATTCGTCGTTTTTTTAAAGACCATCAATTTGATGTGATACATTCCTGGCATTGGAGTTCAGATATTTCGGAACCATTGGCTGCTAAATTAGCAGGTATTCCCTATGTGTATACTAAAAAAGCTATGGGTTGGGGAAATCGTTACTGGACTTGGCGTTCTCAATTAAGTAGTCAGGTTATAGCCGTTAATCAAGATATGATAACCCAGTACTTTGCTAAAATGCCTGATAAGGTTGTTCGTTTTCCTCTGGCTATAGATACGCAGGTTTATAAAACACAGGCTATTTTATCAGACATCACTAAAGAAACTTATTTTAAATCTGACGATTTTGTGATACTTTCCGTTGCCAATTTAGTAGCAGTTAAAGGGTTAGAAATTCTTTTTGAAGCCGTAGAAAAACTGCAAGATGATTCCATTAAGATTCTTATTGTTGGAAATGATCAAAATGAATATAGTCAGCAATTGAAAGCTCGTTATGCAGACAACAAAAATTTCGTGTTTGTTGGTAAGCAATTAGAGGTTAGGCCTTATTTGTATTTAGCAGATTTGTTTGTAATACCTAC
>DIAL01000078.1:37869-40004 GCA_002414705.1 Flavobacteriaceae bacterium UBA5079 | reverse complement strand
AAGGGAGGCGCGAAGGTATACCTAATGCACCATTAGAAGCCATGGCTTGTGAATGTGTGGTATTGGGATCTCAAGTATCTGGTGTTACCGATATTTTAAAGGATTTCCCAGACTATCAATTTGAGGCTAGTCATATAGAAACATTAGCTGCGAAAATTAAAGCCGTGAAACATATGCCTATTAAGGAGCGTCAGGAAGTGGCTTTGAATATGCGGAAGCAAGTTATTAAAGAATTTTCAATTGAAGAGTTCATAAAAAATCATGAAACCTTATATTTAGATTTGGTTAAATAATACTTTACATGGCAGAGGAACAACGTTTATGGCAATCTCAAACACCAGAATATCTACCTGATTTTATAATTGGTGGCGCCATGAAATCTGGAACTACCAGTTTGCATGCCATTTTAGATGCGCATCCGGATGTTTCCATTGCCAAAGAAGAGCTTGGTTTTTTTGATATGGATGATATGTTACAACATCCTGATTTTAACTTTTACCATAATGAAAAAGATATTTGGACCACTCAATCTATGGTTCAGCATCCCGCTATACTTTGGGATTGGTATCATTCTAAATTTAAAGCGCTAAAAAAGTCACCATCAACATTATTAGGTGAAGACTCTACTTCCTATTTAGCTTCCCATCATGCAGCCAAGCGCATTAGCATTCAAGATAAACCCATTAAGCTAATATTTATTTTACGGCAACCTACCAAACGTACGATTTCCAATTATTTACATAAATTGAAATCCGGTAGAGCGTTATATTCATTAGAAGATACGTTACGTTATGACCCTTATAGTATTGTGGAGCGCAGTCTGTACCCGAAGCAGTTAAAACAGTTTTATGATTTTATTTCTGCAGACCGAATTAAAGTAGTTTTATTTGAGGATTTGGTTGACGATATGGCCTCGTGTATTCGAGAGGTTTGTGAGTTTTTAGCTATAGACTTTGATAAGCTAGATCAATCCGTTTTTAGTACACATTCCAATAAAACCAAATTACCAAAACACATTGGTTTACAGATTTTTAGAAATCGCCTCTTACAAAAAACTAAGTATTATAGATATTCACAATTTTTGCCAGTACAGCCTGATTTACAAAAGAATTTACCTTGGCGGTTTAAATTGATTGATAGAATTCATAAAAAAATAAATCCTCATAAAAGTACTTTTAAATTTAATGTTTCATCTGAGACGATTCGCTTTTTAGATGATTATTTTAAGTCTGAATTTGAGGGAATTGACCATATAATAGGAACGGACGTTTATTCAAAATGGTTTAAAGACTGATATTTTAATTATGCTATTCAACTCTCTAGACTTCGCCGTTTTTTTACCAATTGTATTTATGCTATATTGGTTTGTGTTTAAACGCTCTTTACATGCGCAGAATATGTTATTGTTGGTAGCAAGTTATGTGTTTTATGCTTGGTGGGACTGGCGGTTTTTAGGATTGATTATATTTAGTACACTTATTGATTATTTGGTGGCTCAAGGTTTATTAAAAACGAAGAATTCCCTAAAGCGAAAGCTATTACTCGGTATTAGTTTGTTCTGTAATTTAGGTATGTTAGGCTTTTTTAAATACTCTAATTTTTTTATTGACAGTTGGGTGAATGCATGGGGAAGTATGGGGGTTTCTATGTCTGCTCAAACATTATCTATAATTCTACCTGTTGGTATTAGTTTCTATACGTTTCAAACTTTAAGTTATACGATTGATGTGTATAGAAAGCAGTTGGGACATACACGGAATTTAGTTCAGTTTGCAGCCTATGTCGCCTTTTTTCCGCAGTTGGTAGCAGGTCCTATTGAGCGTGCCCGACAGTTGTTACCCCAATTTTCGAAACCTCGAATCTTTAATTCCGAATTTGCATTAAGTGGAATTTCCTTAATTATTTGGGGTCTGTTTAAGAAGATGGTGGTTGCCGATAATTGCGCTTTTTTTGTCAATCAGATTTTTGATGGTGGTGTGAGCTATAGCTCGGCTGAATTGTTTTTAGGTGCTGTACTTTTTGCCTTTCAAATATATGGCGATTTTTCAGGCTACTCCGATATTGCTATTGGTGTGGCGCGCTTATTTGGATTCTCGTTGATGACGAACTTTTCATTTCCGTATTTTTCACGAGAT
>DIAL01000078.1:37207-37737 GCA_002414705.1 Flavobacteriaceae bacterium UBA5079 | reverse complement strand
TTTCCGTATTTTTCACGAGATATTGCTGAATTTTGGCGTCGTTGGCATATTTCGCTTTCCACCTGGTTTCGTGATTATTTATATATTCCTTTGGGTGGATCACATGGAAGTATTTGGCTTAAAATTAGGAATGTATTTATTGTTTTTATAGTGAGTGGTTTTTGGCATGGTGCTAATTGGACCTTTCTTGTTTGGGGTGGCATTCACGCTTTATTATTTTTACCATTATTAATTCGCAGTAAAAATCGCACCTATATTGATGGCACACGGATACACTTGAAACAAATGCCTCAAATTTTGGGTACTTTTATTCTAGTCTGTTTGGCTTGGGTGTTTTTTAGAGCTGAAAGCATGGCTATTGCTATGCAAATCTTACAAGATATTTTTAGTTTGGATTCTATATCTCTAGCGCTATTTTATAGTAGTTCGAAGTTTCTCTTATTTAGTGTTATTATCGTATTTGGTATTATGGTAATGCTATTTTATGAATTTAGAACGGCGCAAAATAATAACAACGAGGTTGAGTTATC
>DIAL01000078.1:33668-37076 GCA_002414705.1 Flavobacteriaceae bacterium UBA5079 | reverse complement strand
ATAACAACGAGGTTGAGTTATCCACTTATCAAGCTATTTTTATAGCCGTATTAATCGTATTTATGGGTGTTTATAAGAACCCAACTGATTTTATATATTTTCAATTTTAATGAGATTATTCTTCAAACGTATTGGTTTTATTTTATTGGTATTTATAGGGGTTTCTTCGGCTATCTCCTATGGTAGTTTATGGTCATTACGTCAAGGATCGTTTTACAAACCCTCTTTTTTGGAGCACATACAAACATCTGAATTTGATTATATTGTTTTGGGCTCTAGTACCGGTTTAACAACTCTTAACACCCAGGTGATTGATTCGGTTTCAGGAATGCATGGTTTAAATTTGTCTATGGATGATACCAGCTTATCCAGTCAATATTTGATGCTTCAGCATTTTATTGCATCCGGTAAGCAAACTCCAGTATGTATATTGGCAGCCAGTATTTTAGATTACGATGTTACTGACAATGTGTTAAGCGGTAATGATTATCGTTTTTTACCGTATGTTTCGAGAGCTTATGTTTCTGATTATTATCGCTCTTTTTCCGGTAGTTCTGCTCGGATATCAGCCTATAGTAACTGGTTTCCTGTGCTTGGTATGGGGTATTATAATGTGGAATTGTTTTATCCGTCCTTGGTTAGTTTGGTGCAACCCCAAAAACGCAATCGGTTTGATGCTTATGGGAATTATAGTTATCCTATAACCACAAATGTTTCAGAGCTTATTGTTTCAAGACGCTCCAAAACACTACAATTAAATAACCCCTATTTTAAGAAGATTCAGGATTTATGCGCTAAACATGACATGGCATTAGTTGTTTATATACCACCCCATAAAACCTTGGCTGTGGAGATGGGGTCTACTTCTTTTTCTATAATTAATCATTCTGACCTATTACATGATACGAAATATTTTTATGATGATGTTCATGTTAATCGTTTAGGTAGGCAGGCGGTTAGTTTGCGGTTTAGGGATGTGTTCTCGATACATTCCAACTTACCGAACACTCGAACTGACGCCGTTCTTGATGCATTTTAATACGTCCAGAATTTCTTGAAGGGAACTTTTGTGTTTTTCAAACTACCCTTTCTTTATCTCCGTTGTCACTTTGATAAATTAATTCTTAACTCTGTTCGGAATGACAGATAGTTTATAAATTTAAAAAAGTTGGTTTGCTTTCCTAAAGATTTTTACCTTTATCTACTTAAACCAACTTTTATTGAAAACCCCTTTAAAAATAGCTATTTACTCTGGAGAGATTCCAAGTACCACGTTTATTGAGCGCCTTATTACTGGTTTATCTCAATCTGGTAAACAGGTGTTGCTTTTTGGAGTCAAACATAAGTTACCTGCTTATTCTAATCAGGTTACTGTTTTGGGGTATAAACCAGACAGACTTTCAAAATTTTTTTATGTATTCAAGTTTACTGTGTTGTTAACACTTTTTAAACGCCATGATAAAAAGCGATTGGATACGTATTTAAAACAACAACATAAAACTGATTTATATACCAAAGTTAAATACTATCCTGTTTTATGGCATCAACCCGATGTGTTTCACGTCCAGTGGGCGAAAGGGTTGGATGATTGGATGTGGGTACAGGATTTTGGGATGAAGTTGGTACTTAGTTTGCGAGGTGCTCATATTAATTATTCTCCAATTGCAGATGAGACATTGGCAGTTATGTATAGTAACTGTTTTCCTAAAGTTGATGGTTTTCATGCGGTATCCAAAGCTATTGGTTTGGAAGCTGAAAAGTATGGAGCCAATGCTAATCGGATTCATGTAGTTTATAGCGGTTTGGATTTAAATGTGTTAAAGGCGAATGTGCCAAAAGTATCTTCAACTGAAACCAGATTTAAAATGATTTCTGTGGGTAGACCACACTGGAAAAAAGGCTACAGCTATATGTTAGATGCCTGTAAGCAGTTAAAAGATTCAGGATTTCATTTTAACTATATTATTGTTGGTGGTTCAGACACCATTGAATATCAATATCACATTCATGATTTAGGCCTCACGGATAACGTTCAATTAATCAGTAAAAAGCGGTTTCAAGACGTTCAGCATCTTATTCAGGAATCGGATTTATTGGTTCTGCCTAGTGTTGAAGAAGGGATAGCAAACGTGGTACTGGAAGCTATGGCTTCAGGGACTTTAGTGTTAAGTACAGATTGTGGCGGTATGCAAGAAGTTATTCGTGATGGAGAGACCGGATTTTTAGTTCCTATTAGGGATTCAAAAAGCTTGGCACATAAAATTAGTGCTATTGCCAATTTGCAACCAGCAGAAAAGAAACACATTCGCGAAATAGCGTTACAAACAATTACAAAGAGCCATACCATTCAACAGATGGTTGAAAGTATGTTTAAATTGTATCAACGTGTATTAAATGTCTAAAAAAACAACACATATTTTAACTATTGGTCTTGTATTATCATCAGTGCCTCAATATTCTGAAACTTTTTTTAGAAATAAAATTAAGGGTTTACAGAAAAAGGGATTTCGTGTTGTATTGTTTGTGGATTATTACGAGCCAGAAGACTCTACTTTTGACTGTGAGATAGTTGCTTCTCCTCATTTTGGAGGAAGCTTTTTTAAACGTTTGTTTTATAGTTTTATAGTAATTTTAAAGGCTGTTTTTTTTAGTCCGAAATGCAGTTTTAGATTGTTTAAATTAAACAGGGTAGATGGTATTTCCTTAAAAGCAAACCTGAAACAGCTTGTTTTAAATCAGTTTTTTTTTAGTCAGGATTTGGATTGGCTTCATTTTGGATTTGGGATGTTAGCTGTAGGAAGAGAAAACGTTGCGACAGCTATGCAAGCTAATATGGCCGTGAGTTTTAGAGGCTATGATTTGTATTTGTCACCATTAAAACATCCAGGTTGTTTTAATATTTTGTTTACTAAAGCAGTCCGGTACCATGTGTTGTCTGAAGAAATGAAACTGACCCTAACAGAGTATCAAATTTCCCCCAGCTCTATTTATGTAATTACACCAGCCATTGATACGCAATTTTTTAATTCCAATAACCATGTTACGAAAAGCTCAATTGTACAATTAATTACCATTGGTAGATTACATTGGAAGAAAGGGTTTGAATATACACTACAAGCGTTAGCATATTTAAAACAAAACGGTATCGGTTTTCATTACACTATTATTGGTGATGGTGATGAAAAAGAACGACTTATATTTGCAGCACATCAACTAGGGATATTAGATAATATTACATTTGCTGGTAAATTACCTCAAAAAGAAGTGAAAGCAAAATTAGAAAAAGCAGCTATTTATATACAGTATAGTATACAAGAAGGTTTTTGTAATGCCGTTTTGGAAGCTCAAGCCATGGGGTTATTATGTGTGGTAAGTGATGCTGAAGGTTTGCAAGAAAACGTATTGCAT
>DIAL01000078.1:22755-33594 GCA_002414705.1 Flavobacteriaceae bacterium UBA5079 | reverse complement strand
GTATTGCATGCTGAAACGGGCTGGGTAGTTACTAAACGTCAGCCTAAATTATTAGCCAATCAGCTTATCAGTGTTATTAAGCTTTCGGAAAAAGAAAAAACGGCTATACAAGAACATGCCATCATTCGTGTTCGGAACCATTTTAATCTTAATAAGCAACAAACGGCTTTTCAATCCTTTTATAAATTATAAAAGAGTGTCAATTATTCTTTATTGTAGTTTTATAGCTTTTTACGAAACTGTATGGAAATCTTATAGATAAGGCTTATTATTGTAGCTTAAAGTTAAATAGACACCTTCATGACCTCTTACGAATTTATGCGTTGGCTTACCTTTCCACTTATGACAACTCATTTAGTTGTGGTCCGTAATGATATTAAACGGTTGTTGAAAACGCATACAAGCTCTAATTTTCGCATGTCTATTCTAGATGTTGGAGGGCGTAAATCTCCTTATACCATTCATGTACCAGCCGATGTTACCTTGTTAGATGTGCCGCAAGAATCGGGCACTAAACAGGCGTTGAATTTAGGCTTTACGGACTCTATATTGACAACTATTCAGAAGAAACGCTCTAATATCTCGGACGTTATCATTCAAGACATGACCCATTCCTCCTTGCCAGCAGGTAGTTATGATGCTGTTGTGAGTATTGAAGTGATAGAGCATGTTGAAGCCGATGACTTGTTTGTAAAACATATAGCACAAGTGATTAAAAAAGGTGGTTGGGCTTATTTTACAACACCTAATGGTGATTTTATTAAAAATGAAGGCCCTGGAAGAAATCCCGATCATGTTCGGCATTATACCCGACAAGAATTGCACGATTTGCTGTCCCAATATTTTGATGCCGTTGATGTACATTATGCCGTTAGTACCGGTACCTATCGCGTTTGGAGTTTACAGAGTTTAAAAACCATTAATCCAATTAAGTTTATGCAATCTCTACTTGGAACTCTTGTTAATAGATACCAATCCAAAGGCGTAGAACAGCGTTCTCAAAACACAGCGCATTTGGTAGCTGTGGCTTATAAAGACCATTAAAAAATGCAAGATATTTCAAAAAAGTTTAAATTTTTTAAATTGAGAAAGCGTTTATGGCGTTCTAAACCTTATGCAATTTATTTACAATTTTATGGTGCTTTTTTAACATGGTTTATTCGAATAAATAAAAGTCACACGCGCATTATATTTATAAACGGAATGAGGCGATCTGGAAATCACTACCTGATGAAAACGCTCATGGACTCTGCTTCTGCTACAGTTATTTTTTATAATAATCAGCGTCCGCGTCACAATTTAGATATACGGGATGGCTTGCAGACAAAATACAGATTGTCCAGAAATATCTTAATACTAGTGGGTTACGAGGATTTACTAGTAAAGGACTATTATGAATCCTGTGAATTTATAAATCAAACACATTTAAAAGGTGTTGGTTATCAAAAGTTGCTAGTTGTTAGAGACTTAAGAAATGTTATGGCTAGTAGACTAAACCATGCACATATGGCTATGCATTTAAAAAGAAACGTAAAGATTTTGGAACACACTAAAACTCTTTGGAAAGATCATCATAACTGTTTTGGAGATACTGAAAACCATGTAATACGCTATAATTTTTTAATTGAGGATTTGAGCCCGATTGATTTGAGTTTATTTTATATAATAAAATTAAAAGAGTCTAAAAAGGTGCTAAATAGATATGGTGGAGGGAGCAGTTTTAATAATGAACACTTTCATTCACGCTATTTAAAATTTAAGGATGACAAAACTTATTTATCATTGATATACGGTTTAGAATTACAAGATGAAAAAATATATGGAACATGGTAGTTTATGGCTGAATTTTTAAAATGATAACGTGTGTTAAACGACCAAATTTGAAAAATATACAAGGATTATGCTAAATAATATATTAAAAAAAATAAAGAAAATCCTGGGTAGCTTATTGAAGAGTAGGCAAGAAAAAAGACACTCTTTAGTTGGAGCGGGTAATTTATGGAAAATGAAACAAAATTTCCAGATTCAATTTTTAAAAGATCAAGGCTTAAAAAGTTCCGATACCTTATTGGATATTGGTTGTGGAACACTTCGAGGTGGAATACCAATGATTGAATTTTTAGATCTAGAAAACTATTATGGAGTAGAGGTGAGAAAGCATGTTTTGGAGGAAGGGAAAAAGGAATTAAAGATATTGAAATTAGATTATAAAAAGCCTAATTTAATATCATTCACTAATTTTCAAGACATTCATATAAAAACGCAATTCAATGTTGTTTTTGCTTTTTCTGTTTTGATTCATTTAGCCGACAGTATTGCTGAAAGTTGTTTTGAATTTGTTGGACAGCGTTTAAAAACTGATGGCGTATTTTTTGCTAATGTTAATATTGGTCATTTTCCAGATGGCAATTGGCAGGGTTTTCCAGTCGTTTTCCGAACGATTAATTTTTATGAAACTTTAGCAAACAAAAATGGTATGCGGCTTGAGCAATTAGGAAATTTAAAATCTTTAGGGCATATTTCAGGAAAAGATGGTTCCGATCAACAAATTATGTTGAAAATGATTAAAGTTTAATGTTTAAAATAATTTAACAAATCAGACTTCGTCTATGAAAGTTCTCATATTATACACCTATAATAAAGGTCTACTTTCTAATTTTTTTCAAGAATTATCGAAAAAATTAAGTTGTGATGGTTTTGAGGTTTCTAACTTTTATTTAAAGCATAAAAAAGAAACTTTTATTCAAAATGAGGTTCAATTTTTTGGAGAAAAGCGTGGTAATCATTTTCATAATTACTACAGTATTTTTAAAATAATTCATAAAACGAAACCTGATATCATTATTTCTAATTTTAGTTATGTTAATCCTGCTTTGTTGTTTGGTAAATTGTTGGGAGTGAAACGTAATATTGCATGGTTTCACACCGTTTATGGTCATGGTAAACCCAATAAGCAAAAGGTTCTGACAAAAAGATTGTTTTTAAGTATGGCAGATTTTGTAATTGTAAATTCGCCATTATTACAAAAAGAAATGGATATTATCTATAAAATCCCAAAACAGCTCACATATGCTATTCCTTTTTGGACGAATATTCTTAATTACAGGTCTGATAAGCAACCATTAAAAATTCAAGAAAATGAAACAATTACAAAAATAGGTTGTCCAGGCCGTTTGGTTGCAGATAAAAATCACGCATCTGTAATCCATGCATTTTATGAATTAAAATTGAAACACCAAAACCCAATTCGCTTATATATTGCAGGTGGTGGACCCTATCAAAAGGATTTGGAACAACTAGTTCATGAATTAAAATTAACTAAGGATATTTCTTTCTTGGGGATATTAAATGTTCAAGAAATGACAACCTTCTATGATACCATGGATGTTTTGGTTTTACCCAGTTTTCACGAAGCTTTTGGATTGGTTTTTATTGAAACAATAGCTCTAGGAAGACCCGTTTTGGTGTCAAATAGTTTCGGTGCTTTGGATTTTATTGATAAAACAAAATTCCCTCTGGAAGAGTTTACCTTTAATCCACATAACATTCCAGAATTAATTGATAAATTAGAACCTTATATTGAAAGAACAGGCTGTGATTCTAATTATTTTAGAGCTATTTATGAAGATACATTTGAGAAAACTGTTATTTATGAGCAGGTTAAAGCTGTGATTTTAAACCAATCTTTACCGACTAATTGATTATTATTATCATGAACTAACTCGCATGCCATTCCAATTTTTAAGATACTTACAACCCACCCATTACTTTCGTTTATTAACGAAAGCGGATTTTAGTGCTTTTCCAGAGGTTGATGCCTTACCACAATCTGTTTTAGATCAGCTTCAGGTGGATACGCGTTATACCTCTAAATATGCGCAAGATTATGATTTATCCTGGCAAGCAGTTCAATCTGGTTTTATAGGCGATATAGCTCATTATAGGGATTTTGAAACGGTTTCTTTACGGGATAACTACCACTTTATCCGTAAACAGTTTCATCCTGTGTGGGTGTTTTACGTATTGGTTATGCGTTTGGTTACATTTAACAATCCTATTGCTGACATTCGTGCATGGTTCCAAACGTCACATACAACCAGGACTAAAGCCATAAACCCTATTCAATATCCCGATTGGAAGCCTTATCACTCTAAACTGCTTGCTGAAAAACCTTTAGTTAGTGTGGTTATTCCTACGTTGAATCGGTATGAATATTTAAAAGATGTATTGCAGGATTTTGAAAAACAAGATTATCAATATTTTGAACTTATCATCGTCGATCAATCCGAACCCTTTCAGCCTGATTTTTATAAGAATTTTGATGTGCCCATTCGTCTTATTCGTCAAGAGGAAAAAGCCTTATGGTTGGCACGAAATACCGCCATACGGGCAGCAAAAGGGACTTTAATTGCCTTATCTGAAGATGATGTACGCATTCAGCCCGATTGGTTATCCTGTCATATTAAAGTACTAGACTATTTTGATGCGCAGGTATCTGCTGGTGTTTTTTATCCTGAAGACCAATATATCCCTAAAGAGCGTTTCTTTTTTGCCGTAGCGACTCAATTTGCAACGGGAAATGCTATGCTGTATAAAACGGTTTTTGAAGAGGTTGGTTTGTTTGATAGGCAGTTTGAAAAACAACGCATGGGTGATGGCGAATTTGGCGCTCGGATTTATTTGGCTGATATTCGCAGTATCTCTAATCCGTATGCCAGTTGTATTGATGTGAAAGCTGGAACTGGTGGTTTGCGTGAGATGGGTAGTTGGGATGCTTTTAGACCTTCTACATTTTTTGCACCTAGACCCATACCTAGTGTGTTGTACTATTTTAGAACCTATTATGGTAACCAAGCAGCGCGTTGGGCATTGTTGCGAACGATTCCGACATCTATATTGCCTTATCAGTTTAAGACGAACCGTTTGTTATTGGTTGTTGGAGTTTTTTTAAGTTTGTTGCTATTGCCTGTGATATTAGTTCAGGTTTTTAGTTCTTGGCGTTTGGCGAGTAGAAAGTTGGCGGAAGGTGATAAGATTGATTGTTTAGAGTGGAAATTGAAAAGTGAAGCGTTAAGAGAGAAGAGTGGAAAGTGAAGAGTTAAAAGTGAGAAGTGCAAAGTTGTAAAGTTGTGGTTCTCGATACATTCATTTTCGCTGATGCTTAAATGAAAACTCGAACTGACGGGATTGAGGCGTTTAGAATTAAGAATGAATGATTAATTAATTAATTAATGATTAAGGTTTAGTCGCAGTTGCTGATTAGGTGTTAGGGATGAGGTTTGAGGAGCGGTTGATTAGAATTTGGTAATAGATTTGAGATTACTCACGTCTTACTATTTTAAAAAAATGGTATTCGTGAATGCTCCGCATTTGCCCTGTCACTTCTCGAAAGGACAGTAGGGCAGATGAATAATTAAAAGTGAATAATGAGTACTGAATAAATCTTTTTAAAAGGTTAGATTTTGAGACTTTTTTATCCTTCGTTCATTTTGTCTTGATACAAAACGAACCAAAAAATCAAAATCGTTTATAAGGAAATTACACAGGTTACAAATAACCCTTTTAAATATAAATTTAGAACCTGTGTAATGTTCGCTTTTTATTTTTTATATTTTTGGTTTATTAAAATTATTAGGGTTGTAACTCCCTAGAGTCGTTATTTTAAATTGAAGCTTGGTAGCTCACTATTTCTTAAAACGATTGGGTTTTAGTAGTTTAAATTGTGAATAAGGAATAGTTTAAAATGGATGATGAGGTTGACAGGACACCACACTATAAAAAAATACGGAATTTGTAACCTTTAATATTGAACTTTTAATTTTAAATTAGAACGTATTGCATAAAAAAAACATTCTTATTGTTACTTCAGAATTTCCGCCACAACCCGGAGGAATAGGGAATCATGCGTATTATTTGGCTTTGTATTTGTCTAAACATAATTATGATGTTCGGGTTATTGCTGATCAGCGTGCTGTTTTGAATATGGAGGAACTAGCTTTTGATGCCACATTGCCTTTTACGGTGCAGCGGATTGCTATACAAATGCCTCGATTTTTGATGTATTTTAATCGGATCGTGAAAACGTTTTTAGGTTTTAAAGCTGCAGATTATGTGATAGCTACTGGTAAGTTTTCGTTATGGAATGTAGCCTTTTGTTCTTTGTTTTATTCACGGGATACATTGGCTGTTATTCATGGAAGCGAAGTTAATTTTAAATCGGCTATTATACGAAAAGCTGTAGACCTCTCCTTAAAACAGTTTCATTGTATTGTTGCCGTATCTCATTACACCAAAGAATTAGTTGTACATTTAAATCGTGATATTACCGTTATTCCTAACGGGATTGATTTAGAAAGGTGGTCATTAGATTCCACTAAACAAGTACCTTTATCAGGTTCTCCCATATTAACCACTGTTGGACGTGTTAGTACCCGTAAAGGGCAGTTGCAGGTTATTACACTATTGCCAGAAATACTAAAACACTATCCAAACGCTCATTATCATTGTGTGGGAATCCCAACCGAAGCGCCTGCGTTTTTAAAACATGCTCATAATTTAGATGTTGAAAAGCATGTGACATTTCATGGTGCTTTACCTCATGCCGATTTGCAAGCTGTACTTTCGGCTACTGATATTTTTGTTATGTTGAGTACTGAAAGTGCTACTGGAGATGTGGAAGGTTTTGGCATTGCTATTTTGGAAGCTAATGCTCTAGGTATTCCTGCCATTGGCTCTGAAAATTGTGGTATAGCAGATGCCATTCAGCATGGTGTCTCCGGTTTTTTAGTAGATAGTCAAGATGCATCGGTTTTTTGTGATTGTATGTCAACGCTATTAAACCGAGACGAACTTTTTAAGCAGCAAGCTAGAGTTTGGGCAGAACAACATGATTGGAATCAGATTATTACCCGTTATATAGCTTTAATTTCATGAGAACCTTAACGATTATTTCGCATACAGAGCATTACCAAAAAACCGATGGTACTATTGTTGGACTAGGATCAACCGTTACTGAAATTAATGAGCTTCTAGCTGTTTTTGACCGTATTATTCATGTGGCTATGCTTCATGATACTGATGCTCCACCAAGTGCTATACCTTATGTGTCAGATAGAATTCAATTTATATCACTACCTGCTGTAGGTGGCACCACTTGGAAGGCTAAAATGGGGATTCTATTTCAAGCACCGAAAATTTTAGGAATTGTTAAAAAAGCTGTAAGTTTATCTGATTATTTTCAATTTCGAGCACCTACCGGCATTGGTGTTTTTGTGATACCCTATTTAATCTTGTTTAGTTCAAAAAAAGGGTGGTTTAAATACGCTGGTAATTGGAAACAACCAAAGTCACCTTTAGCTTACCGATTTCAAAAATGGTTGTTGGAACACCAGTCCCGTTCTGTAACTATTAATGGTTTTTGGGACGATCAGCCGAAGCATTGTTTGAGCTTTGAGAACCCGTGTTTGACCGAACAGAATATTGCCGATGGGCAAGCCGTTATTCAACAAAAAAGCTTGGAATATCCTATTGATTTTTGTTTCGTAGGCCGTTTGGAAGCTGCTAAAGGCTTGGATTTGTTATTAGAAACCCTTTTGCAACTAGATTCTGAACTATTAAAAAAAATTGGATGTATTCATCTTGTTGGGACTGGAAAACGAAAACCTTATTACGAGACACTTGCTGCTAAATTACAATTACCTGTTCTATTTCATGGCTATTTATCGCGAGAAGACGTGCATACCATTTACAAGCAATGTCATGGTATTATATTACCATCTGCATCTGAAGGGTTTCCTAAAGTGATAGCCGAAGCCCTAAATTTTGGTTGTATTCCTATTGTTTCCAATGTGTCATCCATTAGTCATTATGTGCATCATGGTGTTCATGGATTTTTAATGGATGGGCTAGATGTATCTGGTCTGGATGCTTGTATTCAGTCTTTTTTAAATATGAAAGAAGACGACCATAACCGATTAAAAACACACGCCATTCATGATATTAAGCGTTTTGGTTATTCCTATTACAATGAACGGCTTTTGAACACTATTTTATAAGTGGTCATTTTTGTATATAAACCCATGCTATTAAAAAAAAAATTATATTTTTAAGGAAAACTAATTATACGTCAATAAGTTAATGATTTTCAAAAAACTGCATTGGACATTAAAACGGCATCCTTTTTTATATGTTATGCGATTTCGACTCTTATCCAAAAATTCAAATCAGGCCGCTATAACGTCCTGTTCGTATAATACTTTAAACAGTAAAACAGCTATACCAGCCTATTTTAACACGATTAATTCAGAGATTTTTAAGGATGGAACACCAGAGACAGATTTAGAGATAGTAAAGCATTTGGTCATCTGGTTGGCAGACCATACAACTGTAGGACCTGGTTTGAGTGAGCCTTCAGATAAGGCTTTAGAAACCTTGTTATATGGAGCTGGTGGTGTTTGTAGTGATATGGCACAGGTGTTTAATAATTTTTGTGTGATTCATAATATTCCTGTTCGAGAATGGGGTACTACCAGTGTACCTTTTAATCGTGCTAATGGTGGTCATTCTTTTAATGAAGTCTATATTCAAGACCTCCAAAAATGGTTGTTAGTTGATCCGTCTTGGGGTGTTTTCTTTTTTAATGATAACGGAGACCCGCTTTCTGTTCTTGAAGTGTATGATTTATCACGATCTGGACACGCTATTGCGTACGATTCTTTTCTTCCTGATCAGCATATTCCCTTAAAGCAGGTCCATAAAAATTATTTAAGTTCCGATATCATTCCTTTTTTAATTTGTGATTATCAGAATAAAACATACGACCGCTATTTAAAATTAGCTAGACCTTATTTACCGGTTTTTATGATTCATTTCATGTTGTATTTGTTTGGGAAAAGCTATCATTATAAATTTCCTTTAGATGATTATAAACAGATATTTGATTAGGTTCTGGTTTCTAAATAACAATATCTTCAAATTATCAATTTTGTATTACCTTGCAGTTTCTTAACTGTGTGTAAAATTTATATTTAATACTTTGAAAACCAATATTACCTACATTAGTGCCATTGGATTTCATGCCGCTTTAGGGATCTTAATCTATTTGAATGAAAGCCTTGCGAAGCTCTACTTTTTTGGTGCTGTTTTTTATTTTTTATACCGGATTATAAATTCTTCAGATAGATTACGAACATACCAGGTATTAAAAGCTTGTGCCTATTTTGTAGGTGCTGAAGTTTTTTTTAGGACGACTAAAGGCGCCATTTCTTATGAAGCTGGTAAGTATATGGTAATTGTTTTTGTACTTATTGGTATGTTTTATAAAGGGCTATCTGGGAAAGGCTATCCCTATTTTATTTATTTGATGTTTTTAGTGCCTTCTATTTTTGTAGCTTCCACCACTTTGAGTTTTGATGCCAATTTTAGAACCAATATTGCCTTTGTATTGAGTGGCCCTGTCTGCTTAGGTTTAGCTGCCTTGTTCTGTTATGATAAGCGCATCAGTAAACACCAGATGACCCAGATTATGCTCTTTATGGTCTTGCCTATTATTGCGCATACCGCTTATGTGTACTTTTATACACCCAATTTGCGTGATGTTTTAACTAGTACCGCCTCTAATCGTGATGCTGCAGGAGGTTGGGGTGCCAATCAAGTATCTGCTGTTTTGGGTTTGGGGATGTTTATTATGAGTGTTCGTTTGTTTACCAAATCACCCGGTTTAGGTTTAAAGATTTTAAATGCTATTATTTTGGGATTGATATCGTTTCGTGCAGTAACTACTATGAGTCGTGGCGGTGTGATAGCCGCTATTATGGCTATTTTGGTTTTTCTTTTTTATTATTACCGCCATTCAAGAGCTAAAAAGCGAAATGAGGTCATCGCTATATTTGGTCTATTTTGTATTAGTTTGGTTATGACCTGGTTTGTGAGTATTAATCAAACCGATGGATTGGTGAATTTGCGTTATGCCAACAAGGATCATTTAGGTCGTGAAAAAGAAGGAATAACTACAGGACGTGCCGAGCTTTTTGAAGACGAGTTGGAAGGTTTTATATCTAGCCCCTTTTGGGGAATCGGCTCTAGTCGTGCCAAAGATCAGCGAAAAGAAGAAGAAGGTCAGGGTGTTACGTCTCATAGTGAGTTTAGTCGTACTTTAGCCGAACACGGAATTTTTGGGGTTATTATTCTTTTAATCCTTATTTTTAAACCACTAGAAATGCGTGCCAAAAATAAAGGTAATTATTATTTTTATGCCTTTTTAGCCTTTTGGTTTTTAACCATTAATCATATGTCCATGCGGATTGCCATGCCTGCTTTTATTTATGGACTCGCTTTATTACACGTAACAGATGACAAACGTCCTATACATAGGAAACCACTTAAAAACCCAGCTGACTAATATATCTGCTATTGGTGTATTAGGTCCTTTGTTAACTAGCGAAGGTTATACGTTGTATTATGCTTCATCCAAGAGCAACAAACTCTTGCGTTTGATTCATATGCTTTTTAGCGTTTGTCGCTATGCGAAGCGCACCGATGTGGTTTTGATAGACACCTATAGTACTACTAATTTTTATTACGCGTTTTTGGTGAGTCAGCTTTGTCGGTTAGTGGGTTTGTCTTATATACCGATACTTCATGGTGGTGATTTGCCAACTCGATTACGTAATTCTCCAAAATTAAGTAACTTGATATTTACACATGCGCTTCGATTGGTGTCACCTTCACTCTATTTACAAGAAGCTTTTAAAAAACCCGGTTTTGCACCTGTTGTTTATATTCCTAATAGTCTTTCTATTAAACAATATCCGTATCAAAAGAAAACTTATGACACGATTC
>DIAL01000078.1:15816-22691 GCA_002414705.1 Flavobacteriaceae bacterium UBA5079 | reverse complement strand
CGCTTGTTATGGGTGCGCTCTTTTTCAAATATCTATAATCCGGAATTAGCGGTTCGTGTTTTAAAGCGCCTACAAGATTCTGGTTATACTTGTGAGCTTTGTATGGTAGGTCCTGATACAGGCGATGGTAGTTTTCAAGCTACTCAAAAACTGTCTTCCGATTTAGATGTTGCCTTACGGTTTACAGGGAAACTACCTAAATCAGAATGGCTGGCTTTAGCAACACATTATAATGTTTTTATTAATACCACCAATTTTGATAATATGCCTGTGAGTGTTATTGAAGCTATGGCATTAGGCTTACCAGTTGTTTCTACCAATGTTGGTGGTTTGCCCTATTTAATTACTCATGGCGAAACTGGACTTTTGGCTCCATCAGATGATGCTTTAGCTTTTGAAGTCGCTGTTGTACAGTTGGTATCTGATATAGACAGGACTCATATTATGACTGAACGTGCTCGTGCCATGGTTGAGGGGTTTGATTGGGATGTGGTGAAGGGACTTTGGTTTGCGGTTTTAGTTGAGTCGTGAGAAGTGAGAGGTGAGAAGTGATTAGTGAGTCAGGCAAAGTTTCAGGTTTGGAGCGCTCTTTATTATTTTTAAACAGCTCAGAGTCAATAAGTCCTAATAAGCTTGTGATATTTAATGAACTTTGTATCTTTACTTCGCTATTAATTCAACCATGGGAAAACAAACTATTCATTTTAATATATCAGAACGTAAATTGCTTTTGCGTCTCGTCGATTTATTTAGTATTCTTCTTTCTTTATATTTGGTAAGTGATTGGTTTCATTTTGATTATTTTACTATATCACCTGAAAACTGGACTTGGGTATTTATTTTGGCAGTTTACATAACTATTTTTGGGACCGTTTTTGAACTTTACGACTTACAAAAAGCTAGCCGTCCAGATACCGTATTTGCAAATATTATTTTATCTGCATCCGTAACAGTTTTATTTTATTTGCTGACTCCATATTTAACTCCTGCATTGCCCTCTAATCGTATGCAGATTGTTTATTTCTACTTAGCGATAATAATTGCCTTATCTATTTGGCGCTTGGTATACATTAATTTTATAAGCTCTCCACGCTTTTATAAAAAAGTGCTCATTGTTGGTGAAACATCCAATATTGAGACGATTATTAATGCTTTCAAGCATGCCGATCCAAACTATAAAATTGTAGGATATATTAATTGCGAGCGCGTTATTAATGATAGTGTTGGGTTTAAAGATGTTATTGAATATCCTCCTGAAGCTTTACACCGCGTTATACAAGAGCAGTCTATTTCTGAAATTGTAGTAGCTAGTTATAATGCCGAAACTATAACCTCTCAAATTTACAATGATTTGATTACGTTGTTGGAGCGTGGATTTCCTATTAAAGAATACACACAGGTTTATGAGGATATAACGTATAGAGTACCCGTACAATTTGTGGGTAAAGATTTCTATAAGTACTTTCCGTTTAGTAGAAGCAACCATAATAAATTGTATTTGTTTTTTTATCGCAGCTTTGATTTAGTGTTTTCTATTGTTGGTGTTCTATTTGGTTTTAGTGTTTTACCTTTTATTGTATTCGGAAATTTGTTTGGTAATAGAGGTCCCTTGTTTTATTTTCAAGAGCGGGTAGGTAAGAATGGTGCTTTATTTCAAATTATTAAGTTCCGAACTATGGTTATCGATGCTGAATCTACTGGTGCCGTTTGGGCAGTTAAAAATGATAGTCGGATAACACCTTTTGGTAAGTTTTTAAGATGTACCCGTTTGGATGAAGTGCCTCAATTTTTAAATATTTTAAAGGGCGATATGAGTTTGATTGGACCACGCCCAGAGCGTCCATATTTTGTGAACGAATTATCAGCTTTGATTCCTTTTTATGAAACGCGCCATATTGTGAAACCCGGTTTAACCGGTTGGGCACAAATTAATGTGCGTTACGGAAACACGGTTGATGATAGTTTATTGAAACTTCAATACGATTTATACTATATTAAACACCGAAGCTTTTTTCTTGATTTTAATGTGATGGTGAAAACAGTAGGGACGATGCTATATTTTAGAGGACAGTAGTTTTTTGAGTTATGAGTAGTTGCAAATTTCTAGAGTTTTAGGGTTCTAGTTGCTTGTTGTAATAGCTAATCAAAAATACATATCTGATTACTAATACCAACAAGAAGGGTATTAATGCTGGAGCAAATACTTGAACACCAACAATCCAATGAAAACTCATAAGAGCCAACATAATTATTAGAAATTTCATAAATGGAATCACCCAAGGTTTTGGTTGCTTTTTAGTTATTTGCCAGAGTAATAGCCCATTTAAAGGAAATGTCCAAAGTAAATTGTAATTATATGCGGTAGCTTGATGGTCTGTTGCAAACCACAATAGTAAAACAAGGATGCCTATAAGTGTTGTTGAAACCAACAGGATGCTATCTAAAAGTTTAGTGCGTTTTTGTTGTTTGAAATCCTTATAAGTGATTCCCAAAATAAGCAGGCTTATGATGCTGAAAACAATTAAAGGACTCCATAAAACGTTGGTGTTTGATGAGTCTATTTTTTCCTGATATACGGTTTCCTCACTTTTCACCAGTTTTCTTTCGCCTACAGTAGCTTCACTAAAAAAAGTATGGATATAAGCTGGTAAAAACATGTGTTCTTCCGCTGTTGCTTGTTGGTCTATTACGGAACCTAAAGCGAGATCAATCCCAAGACTTCCCCATGTATTAGTAGGTACTTTTTCGCGAATGAGGCTTCTAAAGGTTTGTGGTTGGAAATTTTCTGGCTCGTGAAACGTGATTTGATTGTTTAAAACTATTTGTAAAACATCTTTAATTTTTGTGGCGCAATTATCAAAAAAGAAATCGTATAAATAGTCTCGATTTTCTGGTTTGTAATTGTTTACCAGGTAATTAAGAAGGGCTTGTTTTTCATTTAAAGACATATTTAAAACCTGTTCTGTCATGGTTCTGTTTTGCCAGATGTAAAAATCTTTAAGATCCTTGTATTTGCTTTTTCCTATTGAATAGTTGAGTTTTCCTTGGGCGAAATTCAAATAAAAACCGGGCTCATTAAAAGGGAAGCGTCCATAATCATAACCTACATCCAAATTGATAGCACGATCGCGAATACGGAAGATATTGTGTCCGAAGGCATCGTTTAAAGACGTTCCAGATCCAATGGTTATGACACTTACTTCAGCTTGTGATGATAATTGTTGGCTATAGTTTTGTTGAAAACAAAGCAAGAGAAAAAGACCTAAAATACGGATGTTCATAACAGAGTTGGTTATCTAAAAATACTAAAATCAAGTTTTAAAGAAAACACATTAGAGTATAAAGCAACACTTTGATCGCCAATATCTGTAAATGCATAATCTACTTGAATGCCTTTGTATTTAAAGCCTAGTCCAATACTTGGCTGAAAGGAAACGGTTTCATTATTATCTATTTGTAATTCATTTTGAAAATTACCAACACCTGTGCGTAAATACACCATATCTAGGTAGCCAAATTCGAAACCTACGGCCGGTGTAACACTGGCAAATGAGGTAGAAATAATATCATTGTTTTGCTCGAACCGGACATTTAAATCTACTTCTGCAAGTAGCGAATAATCATAGCGAAAAATAAATTTCTTGGACACGCCTAACTGTAGTTTTGGAATGGTGATTTCAGTTGTTTCCGGTAATTCTTGATTTTGACCTTCTACGGCATTTTGGATTGTTGAAAATTCGTCTTCATCTATTGCCCATGCATTAAATGTTGTTGTAATATCGCGTGCCATGATTCCAAATTTCCAATCACTATCTGTTTCAAACTGGATAGCTGCATCTAAACCAAAACCCCAGGAAGAGGCAAAATCACCAATAATTCTTCGGATAACTTTTGCATTGATACCATAATTTAAACCGTCTAACGGTAATCTTCTGGCATAAGAGAACGTTACACCATAATCTGCTGTTGAAAACAAACTGATTCTATCATAATTAATGTTGCCTTCATCATCAATTAATTGCGTGGTGTTTAAAATGTCATCAACCGCAAAACGAATTATAGAGATCCCAATTGCTGATTGATCGTCAATAGGCATAGCAAACGCTATGTAATCATAGTTGGCAATATTAGCAAAATAACTGGAATGCATGAGGGCTAATTGCTTATCCTCAATATTAACCAGTCCTGCAGGATTCCAATAGCCCGAGTTAACATCAGCAGAGTGTGCAGTTACCGCATTACTCATACCCAATGCAGCTGCATCCACACCAATATTCATAAATTCGTTAGAATATTTTCGTACGGCTTGACTATATACTGTTACAGAGACTAAAAAAACTAGTGCTGTGATTCGTAATGCTTTCAAATACAATTCTTTTTTTGCAAAGATGCTATAATTTTTCAACATATTAAACTTCAAAATCGTTGAGTTATTGTCTATTTCTTGTTTTTATCTATTAATTATGTGGAAATTGAAGGTTATGTGTACGAATTGTTTAGGTGTTTGTCGTGGAGGTGTTAAGTTGTTTAGGTGTTTGTCGTGGTGTTGTAAAGTTTTGAAGTGAAGTGTTTCATAGTTTCAAATTCTAAATAGACATATGGTTAAAAGATGAGATTTTCTTTTCTTTTTTACTCACCACATTTGTTTATTTAATTATGTTCATTTTATTCGGCGTCTATATTTTTTTATTGGAACTCCTGATGTGCTTCGCAGTTGCCTTGATGCAAAACGAACCAAAAGCCCAACCGTTTTTAGGAAATTATTCGTCTATTTCGATTTTAAATATTGTACTCATGATGTGCTTCGCAGTTGCCTGCGTAACGCAAGCTCTTTTCTTGAGATTATTTCTGAATGTTAACGATGTTTTTGTCGTAAATCCCTTGTTGTATGAGGGTTTTGTTTATTTTGTAGCTTGCTATTTCTGAAAACGGTTGGACTTTTGGTTTAAGTTATTGGCGTTTGAATACAATCATTGTCTATTATAAACTTTTGTAAGGTTTGAAAAGTTGTAGAATTTCATATTACTAATAAAAACGTTTCGAACCTTGTTGTTTGCCACAAATAGTTTGTTATTTTTACACGATTATCCATTTGTAACATGAAAAAACACATCCCTAATTTTATTACGCTATTAAATCTATTAAGTGGTTGTATAGCTGTTGTGCTTGCCGTAAATAACCAGTTTGTTACGGCTGCTATTTTTGTTTTTCTAGGTATATTTTTTGATTTTTTCGATGGTTTTTTTGCTCGTAAATTCAATGTACAAGGACCGTTAGGTGTTCAGTTAGATTCTCTTGCCGATATGGTAACAAGCGGTTTGGTTCCTGGCGTGGTTATGTTTAAACTTCTACATATAGCATTGGGAAATCCAGTTTTGGAGGACTCGGATTCGCTTTGGAGTCATGCCACGCTGCTAGACGGTTTGCATTATGCGCCTTTGGCCTTTGTTGGTTTTTTTATTACATTATCATCGGCATATCGTTTGGCTAAATTTAATATAGATGAGGATCAACAAAGCTATTTTAAAGGCTTGCCAACACCAGCAAACGCGATATTCATTTTGTCGTTACCACTGATTATTGAATTTCAAAATCATGATGGTATGAATGCTTTAATTTTAAATCCTTGGTTTCTGATCATCATCACATTGATAAGTACTTTTATGCTTAATGCTCCTGTGAATTTATTTGCGCTTAAATTTAAAACGTGGGATTTTAAAACGAACATAACACGCTACATATTTCTAATTTTAACGATTGTATTATTAATTGTTCTGCATTTTGCTGCTATTCCAATCGTGATTCTACTTTATGTTATCCTGTCACTATTAACGGCTAAAAGCATACAAGCTTAATTCATTTTAATTAAACTGATATTCGATTTTTATGGCTTCTGGATTTTTCGCTCTTCTTGATGATATTGCAGCTCTTATGGATGATGTGGCTGTTTTAAGCAAAGTCACCACCAAAAAAACAGCTGGTATTTTAGGTGATGATTTGGCTGTTAATGCAGAAAAAGCTTCCGGTTTTGTGTCTTCCAGAGAATTGCCAGTTTTGTGGGCTATAACGAAAGGTTCTTTTTTAAATAAATTGATTATTTTACCAATTGCGTTTTTATTAAGTGCTTTTTTACCAGCTGCTGTGACGATTATTTTAGTTTTAGGTGGTATTTATTTAGCGTTTGAAGGAGCTGAAAAAATTTACGAATATTTTGTTCCTCATACACATGAAGACAACCTTAAGCTTGATGTTACGGAAGTTCCTTCAGAAGAAGAGATTCTACAATTGGAGCAATCGAAAGTGAAATCGGCTATTATAACCGATTTTATCCTGTCGGTTGAAATTGTCATTATTGCTTTGGGTGCTGTTTTAGAGCAAACACTACTGATTCAAATTATTGTGGTTTCCATTGTTGCTATTATTGCAACGGTTGGTGTGTATGGCATTGTAGCTTTAATAGTTAGAATGGATGATTTTGGTTTAAAATTGGTAGAAAAAAGTAACGGAACGGGTTTTATGCACCAATTCGGAACCATTTTAGTTGGTGCGTTGCCCTATGTTATAAAAAGTTTGTCCGTAATAGGCACCATTGCTTTGTTATTAGTTTCTGGTGGTATTTTTGCCCATAATATTGATTTCTTTCATCATATTTTAGCATCTTGGCCAGCTATTATTAGGGAATTCTTAATTGGTTTAGCTATTGGTGTTTTTGCGGTGGTTATTTTTAAGGCTGTGCTTTGGGTTGTTGGGATGGTAAGAGGGTGAGAAATTGTGGAGATGTAGAGTTGTTTTCTGCCAGGCGGCAGACAGTGTCGTTGAGTTAAAATAAGTGGTCTCGCGAAGGCGCGAAGTGGCAAAGTTTTTATATGTTGAGG
>DIAL01000078.1:14281-15659 GCA_002414705.1 Flavobacteriaceae bacterium UBA5079 | reverse complement strand
GAACACTGAACACTGAACACTGATTTACTCCCTAATTTTCTTTCTACGTAATTCAAAATTCTGTCCTAAATACACTTTGCGTACCATTTCATCATTGGCTAATTCTTCGGGTTCACCAGCTTTTAGAATGCTACCTTCAAACATTAAATAGGTTCTGTCTGTAATGGCTAATGTTTCTTGTACGTTGTGATCGGTAATTAAAATACCAATGTTCTTTTTAGTTAACTGTGCTACAATACGCTGAATATCCTCAACAGCCACAGGATCTACTCCTGCAAAAGGTTCATCTAACAAAATAAAATTAGGATCGGTAGCTAAAGCACGCGCTATTTCCGTACGACGACGTTCACCACCAGACAATAAATCGCCACGACTTTTTCTAATATGTCCTAAACTAAACTCATCAATAAGCGATTCCATTTTATGCAGTTGTTCTTTCTTGCTTAATTTGGTTAGTTGCAACACGCTTAAAATATTATCTTCAATACTTAATTTTCTAAAAACAGATGCTTCTTGGGCTAGATATCCAATACCATTTTGAGCCCTTTTATACATTGGGAATTTGGTAATGTTGGTGTTTTCTAAATGAATGGTTCCACCATTGGGCTTTATAAGACCAACTATCATATAAAATGAGGTTGTTTTACCAGCACCATTTGGTCCTAGAAGACCAACAATTTCTCCTTGGTTTACTTCTAAAGACACATCTTTAACGACTTTTCTGCCGCCATAAGATTTCATTAAATGTTCTGCTTTTAGTTTCATAGGCTTATACTCAGGGCTAAAATAGTAAAATCAGCAAAACAATATTAAGTTTCGCATTGAATTTACATAAAGTTTAACGCCCTTTCTATTTAAAATCTATTTCTTCTTTACATTCTTTTTGGCTTGCCTGGCTTGGTTTCTAACCACTATTTTTGATATATAAATACTAATTTGATACAGTAATAGTATAGGAATTGCTACAATTACTTGACTTGCAATATCTGGAGGTGTAATAATAGCTGAAATAATCAAAACGATTACTAAAGCAAACTTGCGGTATTTTTTTAAAATTTGAGGTGTTACGAGTCCTATTTTGGTTAAAAAGTAAATAACAATAGGTAACTCAAAAACAAATCCAGAGGCTAGTGAAGACGATCTTACCAATGCAATGTATGAGCTTAAATCTATTTCATTTGAAATCTCCGTACTCACATTATAAGTTCCAAGAAAATTAATGGATAAAGGTGTGACTATGTAGTACCCAAATAACACTCCAATAAAAAATAGTAACGATGTAACTATAATAAAACCACGTGAATGTTTCCGCTCGTTCGGGTTTAAACCTGGGCTGATAAATTTCCAGAATTGGTATATCACATAGGGGAAAGCAATA
>DIAL01000078.1:13574-14082 GCA_002414705.1 Flavobacteriaceae bacterium UBA5079 | reverse complement strand
CCAGCATAGATAGACGTCCATATGTGTGCTGAGAACTGGCCAGCCATGGTTCTGTTTTGAATACGGAACGGAAACTCTTCCAAGCAAAAGGTCGTGGTTATACCAATAAATTGGGATATTTCACATAACCATTGGTAGGTTGGAAAAGTCATTCTTTTTGGACCAAAAATTATGGTTTCAAAAATAAAGTCGGAAAAAATAAAAGCGAAAGTTCCAGCTACTAAAATGCCAAGCGTGGATCGGATTAAATGCCATCTTAATTCTTCCAGATGATCCAGAAATGACATGTCGTTAATACTCTTTTTTGCCATTATAAAATGCCTTCTTTTATTAAATCATGAATATGCACAATTCCCGCATATTCTCCATTTTTTTCTACTAATAATTGCGAAATACCATAGGTTTCCATTTGTTCTTTAGCATCTATAGCCATAGCATTAGCGTTAATATGTTTTGGGTTGGAGCCCATAATATCTTTAGCTGTTAAATGGCTAAAATCGTTGGATTT
>DIAL01000078.1:9931-13409 GCA_002414705.1 Flavobacteriaceae bacterium UBA5079 | reverse complement strand
ACTATTTTATGGTTTTCAACAACAGCAGTAACCCCTAACATTTTTTCGGAAATTTCAATAATTACCTCTTTAATATTGGTGTTTGGGTTTACTTGTGGCTTTTGGTTTACATCACTCATATCGCTTACACGTAAATACAGTTTTTTGCCTAAAGCACCACCAGGATGGTATTTAGCAAAATCATTACTTGTAAAACCACGTAGTTCCAACAAACAAACAGCCAGCGCATCACCCATTACCAATTGTGCTGTGGTACTGGTTGTTGGAGCTAGATTATTAGGACAGGCTTCTTTTTCTACAAAGGTGTTGAGTAGAAAATCAGAATTTTTAGCTAAAAATGAATCGCGATTACCAGTAATTGCAATCATTTTATTTTTAGCACGTCTAATAAAAGGAACAAGTACTTTAATTTCTGGCGTATTTCCGCTTTTAGAAATGCAGATTACCACATCGTCTTCCAATATTAAACCTAAATCACCATGAATAGCATCAGCTGCATGCATGAAAACAGCCGGTGTTCCTGTGGAATTTAATGTAGCTACTATTTTAGTTGCAATTATGGCACTTTTTCCAATTCCTGTAATGATAACACGACCTTTGGAGTTTAAAATGCAGGTAACAGCATCCGAAAAATCGTTATCTATCAAGGAAGACAGGTTAGCAATAGCCAAACTTTCCATGTTAATGGTCTGTTTTGCAGTTTGTAAGATTGAATTATGAGTTTTCAAAATTTATTATTTTTTAGGGTTGATGCTTTTAAAGAATTTATTATCTTTAAAGTTATTCAAACTAAATAATTAATTTGTTGGTTTTTGACCATTGCAAAGCTAACAAAAATAATTATCAGAGTTCTGTAAATGCACTCGTAATTAATTAATAGCATAATTCAATACAGTGCGTTTTAAATGAGGGAAAGTAAAATTTTAAAAACGACACATGTCTGTAAATGAAAAAGACTTGCACAGCGCATTGAAAACCTATTTTGGTTTTAATGCATTTAAAGGCTTGCAAGAACGAGTAATAAAAAGTATTTTATCGGGAAAGGATACATTTGTTATCATGCCAACTGGTGGCGGAAAATCCTTGTGTTACCAGTTGCCAGCATTGATGCAAGAAGGTACTGCTATAGTCGTATCACCTTTAATTGCCTTGATGAAAAATCAAGTAGATGCCATTCGTGGTGTTTCAGAGCATCAGGGTGTTGCTCATGTTTTAAATTCGTCTTTGAATAAAACCGAGATAAAACAGGTAAAACATGATATTACATCAGGGATAACTAAGCTCCTTTATGTAGCTCCTGAATCGCTTACAAAAGAAGAAAACGTGGAGTTTTTGCGTTCGGTGAAAATTTCGTTCATGGCTGTAGATGAAGCGCATTGTATTAGTGAATGGGGACATGATTTCCGACCAGAATATCGTAATTTAAAAAGTATTATTGAGCGTATTGGCGATAATATTCCTATTATTGGCTTAACGGCAACAGCGACACCTAAAGTACAAGAAGACATACTTAAAAACTTAGGAATTCATGATGCTATGACTTTTAAAGCGTCCTTTAATAGACCTAATTTATATTATGAGATTCGCCCGAAAACTAAAAATGTAGATGCGGATATTATCCGTTTTGTTAAAAAATACGAAGGAAAATCAGGTATTGTTTATTGCTTAAGTAGAAAACGAGTTGAAGAGCTTTCACAAACACTGCAAGTCAATGGCATAAAAGCCGTTCCTTATCATGCAGGTTTGGATGCTAAAACACGAGCCAAACATCAAGACATGTTTCTTATGGAAGATGCTGATGTGGTAGTTGCTACCATAGCTTTTGGTATGGGAATAGATAAGCCAGATGTTCGGTTTGTAATACACCATGATATTCCTAAAAGCATTGAAAGTTATTACCAAGAAACAGGTCGTGCAGGACGTGATGGAGGCGAAGGTTATTGTTTAGCATTTTATGCGTATAAAGATATCGAAAAATTAGAAAAATTTATGTCTGGCAAACCTGTTGCTGAACAGGAAATAGGACATGCTTTGCTACAAGAAGTTGTAGCTTACGCTGAAACATCTATATCTAGACGAAAATTTATACTGCATTATTTTGGTGAAGAATTCGATTCCGAAACAGGTGATGGTGCTGACATGGACGACAATATGCGTCACCCTAAAAAGCAACACGAAGCGCAGGATAATGTTGTTTTATTGTTAGATACTGTTTCAAAAACCAATGAAAAATATAAATCTAAAGATTTGGTTCATGTTCTAATAGGAAAAGAAAATGCCTTAATTAAATCGCATAAAACGAATGAACAACCATTTTTTGGATTAGGAAGCTCTGAAAGTGATAAATACTGGATGGCTCTAACACGTCAAGTTTTGGTAGCTGGTTTCTTGAAAAAGGATATTGAAACCTATGGGGTTATTAAATTAACACCAGCAGGTCTAAATTATTTAGAGAATCCAAAATCGTTTATGATGACGGAGGATCATTTGTTTAATGCAGAAGTAGATGAGGCAATTATTACCGCTTCAAAAGGAGGAGGAGCAGTTGCTGATGAAGCGTTAATGAACATGTTAAAGGATTTACGAAAGCGTAATGCCAAGCGATTAGGTGTTCCACCATTTGTTATTTTCCAAGATCCATCATTAGAAGATATGGCTTTAAAATATCCCGTTTCTATTGAAGAATTGGGTTATGTACATGGTGTAGGTGAAGGAAAAGCTAAAAAATACGGTAAGGATTTTGTGGATTTAATAGCCCGATATGTTGACGAAAATGAGATTATTCGCCCAGATGATATGGTGGTGAAGTCTACAGGGATGAATTCTGCACTTAAGCTATACATTATCCAAAACATTGATAGAAAATTACCACTTGATGATATAGCATCTGCTAAAGGTATGTCCATGGGTGATTTTATAAAGGAAATGGAAGCCATCGTTTTTTCTGGAACTAAATTAAATATTAACTACTGGATTCAGGATATTTTAGACGAAGATCAGCAAGAAGAAATTCACGATTATTTTATGGAATCCGATACGGATAAAATTGATGTAGCTATTGATGAGTTTGATGGTGATTATGACGATGAAGAATTACGTTTATATCGCATTAAGTTTATTAGTGAAGTGGCGAATTAGGTTCAGAGTTTCAAAGTTGCAAAGTTGCAAGTTAAGGTGTTTAAAAGGTGATGATTTTTTAATCATCACTAATTACTCATACCTAATTCCTTTTTTTTAAAACATCATTTCATATCTTTGCACTTCATTAAAAAATTATACCATGCAAGACGGATTATACGCAAAATTTCATACAAATAAAGGTGACATTTTAGTTGCTTTAGAATTTAAAAAAACACCAGGCACAGTGGGTAACTTTGTTGCTTTAGCTGAAGGGAATTTAGAAAATTCTGCTAAAAAACAAGGAACACCATATTATAATGGTTTAAAATTTCATCGTGTTATTCCAGATTTCATGATT
>DIAL01000078.1:8206-9784 GCA_002414705.1 Flavobacteriaceae bacterium UBA5079 | reverse complement strand
TTCCAGATTTCATGATTCAAGGTGGTTGTCCTCAAGGTACAGGAACTGGTAATCCAGGTTATAAATTTGATGATGAGTTTCACCCAGATTTAAAACATGATGCACCAGGAATTTTATCCATGGCTAATGCAGGTCCAGGAACAAATGGCAGTCAGTTTTTTATTACGCATGTTGAAACCCCTTGGTTAGACGGAAATCATACCGTTTTTGGTAAAGTACAAGAAGGACAAGATATTGTTGATGCTATTGCGCAAGGTGACACACTTGATACGTTAGAAATTATTCGTGTTGGAGCAGAGGCTGAAAATTTTAACGCTGTAGAAGCTTTTAGAACCTTTGAAGGCTCTCGTGAAAAGCGTTTAGCTGAAGAAAAAGCAGCTGGTGAAGCGGAATTAGATAAATTAGCAGCTGGTTTTGACAAAACGGATAGTGGATTGCGTTACCAAATCCTTCAAAAAGGAACTGGAGCAAAAGCACAAAAAGGTCAAACAGTTTCTGTGCATTATAAAGGACAGTTAGCAGATGGAACGGTTTTCGATTCGTCCTACAAACGTAAAGATCCATTAGAATTTCAAGTAGGCGTTGGTCAAGTAATTGCAGGTTGGGACGAAGGTATTTGCTTATTGAACGTAGGTGATAAAGCCCGATTAGTTATACCAAGTCATTTAGGTTATGGCTCACGAGGTGCTGGTGGAGTTATTCCAGCCGATGCGACTTTGATTTTTGATGTTGAATTAGTAAACGTTAAATAATTTTCGAAATAAAAGTCATTTTAACTGTAACAAATAGTAAAAAAAACGTCTCATTTTAATGGGACATTTTTTTGCTTAATTTTCAGCAATCATCACAAAAAGAGATATAATTTCATGAAAGTAAGTTTATCATACCTATCCGTTTTTATTGTTTTTTTAGTTACAAGCTGTTCAAATAGTATCAATTACACAGATTCTATAAAAACAGAAACTTCGGGTCGTTATTTATACAATTTAGATGCTGTTATTGACGTTTTTTATAAAGATGATAACTTATTTTTAACGTGGAGAGGAGCCGAAATTAAGCCAGTTGCACTTGATGAATACACTTTTTTTGTTCCTGATATGTATCAGAAATTACGTTTTTTGAAACATCCAGATACAAACAAATCCTATTTGGCTATTATTCCTGAAAATGAAGGCGATACCATTTCTTATGCGTATATAAAAGTATCAGATACTTTTAATACACCTTCTATGTATTTGAATCATAAAAATTATGAAGCAGCACTTCAGGGGTTTATGGCTATTAAAATGACAGATTCAACGTCTCAATTTATAAACGAGCGTGAATTTAATAGTATAGGATACAAATTTTTGAGAGACAAAGCATACGATGATGCCATTGCTGTTTTTAAAATAAATACGGCTTTGCATCCCGATAGTGATAATGTTTATGATAGTTTGGCTGATGGCTATTTAACTCAAGGAGATAGTGTTTTGGCATTTAACAATTACAAAAAAGCACTACAGTTGAATCCGAGTAATAGACGTGCCAAGGAATTTGTTTCAATATATAAAGAAACAAACGCATCTCATTAGCCGT
>DIAL01000078.1:979-8069 GCA_002414705.1 Flavobacteriaceae bacterium UBA5079 | reverse complement strand
AGCCGTTACATATATCCACTACTTTTTCCACTTAATATTGCAACCCATACTTGGTTTTTGAGTTTCTTTATTTTCTTTATTTTCAAGGATACAATTTAAAGCATGGCGTAAATCTGATCCAGATAAAGGGATGTTATTTCCAGGTCGTGAATTATCTAGCTGACCACGATAGGTAAGTTCTAAATCTTTATTAAACACATAAAAATCTGGTGTGCATGCCGCTTGATATGCTTTTGCTACTTCTTGTGTCTGGTCATATAAATAAGGAAAAATATAGCCTTCATCCATAGCATTTTGTGTCATTTTTTCTGGTGAATCCTGCGGATAGTTTTCTACATCGTTACTAGAAATAGCAATAAAATTTACACCTTTACTTTTGTATTCTTTTGCAATTTTTACGATTTCAGAATTTACATGTATAACAAACGGACAATGGTTACAAATAAACATAATTACGGTAGCTTTTAATCCTTTAGCTTCTTGAAGTGAAATCAAACTATTTGATATGGTATCCATTAAGTTGAAGTTTTTTGCTTTTGTGCCCAAGGGAAGCATGTTTGATGGTGTTAATGACATGTTTATTTCTTTTTTTTTTATGAGCATTAAAGTTAAGTAATATTTGATTTATGCCCAATTTATGGACTTGTAATTTAGATTGCGACTAATCAAGCTTTTGATAATACATTGATCATTTTGTTGGGTTTTGATTTGCTATTTTAAAATTTTACTATCATATTACAACATTAATAGTCTAACTAACTAATGCCATCATATTCATGCAGGAACTTGACCGAGTTCAAATTCATTTTGATTCCAGTAATTTGTGGATTCTAAACATAGCGCTTGCAGTTGTTATGTTTGGCGTGGCATTAGGGATTTCAATAGCAGATTTTAAAGCCTTGTTTAAAACACCCAAAGTGGTTTTAATTGGGTTACTGTCTCAATTTATTTTATTACCATTATTAACATTTGGTTTTATAGTTGTTGTAAATCCGCAGCCTAGTATTGCTCTAGGTATGATGATGGTTGCAGCATGTCCTGGTGGAAATATTTCAAATTTCATGACGCATTTAGCAGGAGGTAACACGGCACTTTCTGTGAGTCTAACGGCTTTTTCTACCTTTATTGCAATAATTATGACACCGTTTAATTTTGAGTTTTACGGTAATTTGTACCAGCCTACAGCTGCGTTGTTGCAAGATGTTTCGTTAAACCCATTCGATTTGGTTCAAATAGTATTACTCATTTTAGGAATTCCCTTACTTTGTGGCATGTTGGTGCGTTTTAAATTTCCAACAATAGCAAAACGTTTGGCGTATTGGTTAAAACCGTTTTCTATTCTTGTTTTTGTGGGTATTGTTATTATTGCCTTAATGAATAATTTAGATGTTTTTTCAGAATATATACACCATGTTTTATTGCTTGGTATTAGTCATAATTTACTCGCCTTTTTATTAGGCTTTTTAATAGCACGTGCTTTTAAATTATCTTTTGAAAATCAGAAGACACTCACCATAGAAACTGGAATTCAAAATTCTGGAATAGGCCTTTTACTGATTTTTACGTTCTTTAATGGGTTAGGAGGTATGGCTATTATGGCTGCTTTCTGGGGAATTTGGCATATTGTATCTGGTTTATTACTGTCTTATTTTTGGTCTTCTAAATTGACAACAAAAACTCAAGTTGTTTGAAAAAAATCTGGTTACATAGCGTTCGTTTTTATATAAAACTAGGATTGTTTTTTTATTACAGACGCATTCAGGTAATGAATGTTGAAAACGTACCAATAAATGGTCCAGTAATTTTTGTTTCTAACCATAACAACGCGCTAATGGATGCTTTACTTATTGCTACGCAGTCTGGACGGTTTTCTTATTTTTTAACGCGTGCAAGTGTTTTTAAAAAACCATTTATAAACGCGCTTTTGCGAAGTTTAAACATGTTACCCGTTTATAGAATTCGCGATGGTTGGAATACGGTTACTAATAATACAGCTATTTTTGAAAGTTGCAGTTCATGTCTGTCTAAAGGCGAAGCTGTCGCGCTTTTTCCAGAAGGGAATCACCATATTAACAGAACCGTTAGGCCCTTAAGTAAAGGTTTTACGCGAATTGTTTTTGAAACATTAAACTCGTTTCCATCAACCCATTTAAAACTCATTCCCATAGGCGTAAACTATGAACAAGCTGATGCTTTTGCTGATAGTGTCATGCTTAATTTTGGTTCAGAAATTTTAGCTACAAATTATTTAGACACCAACCAGACTGTGGAAGGAAATCGTTTAAAACAGGACGTTTGGGAAGCGTTAACCCATCTAACAACTCATATTCCAGCAGGTAATTATGATGATACGTTACACAAATTACAAGCGCTTCATGCCGATTTTTTAAACCCAGAAGCTGTTAATACCTGTATATCTTCAGCATTTCAAAATTGTACATTTAATAAAAAAAGTAAAACAAATACTTTAAAGTCTTTTTTAAAGTTTTCAATGATTGTATTGCTAATTGGTCCCTATCTAATCTGGAAATTACTTGCAGAGCCAAAAATTAAGGAAGTGGAATTTGTTGCCACGTTTAGGTTTGGATTAGCCATTAGTATTGTGCCTATTTGGCTTGTATTTATCATGCTAATTTTAATAGGTTGTTTTGGTATTCAAATCGGGTTAGCATATTTTATACTTTCGGTATTGGTGTCACTTATAGCTGTTAAATTATAGTCATAAAAAAAGCCACTAAAAGTGGCTTCATTATATAGTTTTAGTTTCTTAAATATCATCAAAATCGATATCAGTAAAGCGTTCAGCAGATTTTGGTGCTTCATCTGTAACAGACGTTTCATCAGCATCACCATACTCTTCTTTCTTGAAATCTTTTTGGTGACGTTCGCTAATGACTTCATCTCCTTTCTCGTTGATGATATAATCCGTCATTTCTTTGAGAATGGTATTAAATTCAGAAAAATCTTCTTTGTATAAATAAATTTTGTGCTTTTTGTAATGGAAAGAACCATCATCATTTGTGAATTTTTTGCTTTCAGTAACTGTTAAGTAATAATCGCCCGCTTTTGTAGATCTTACATCAAAAAAATACGTTCGCCTTCCAGCTCGTAAAACTTTTGAGAAAATCTCTTCTTTCTCCATCATTCCATTAGTATCCATAGTCATAATATATTATAAAAACACAAATTGTAAGTTCTTCAAAAATCTAAAAAAATCAGATACCAACCAACAAATTATGAGTTTTCTTTTAGCTATCTCACTAATTCTCGTTTAAGGTGTTAATAATGAAACTGTTAAAAATAGGCTCTAACCTGTTCTATACTTTATAAATTGGAAGATTCACTCAATTGTTTTTCATATAGATTTTTATAATAACCATCTGTATTTATTAGCGTTTCATGTGTTCCAGCTTGAACAATTTGCCCAGCTTCCATGATTATTATTTTATCGGCATTTTTAGCTGCAGAAATTCGGTGACTCACTATTATGGTTGTTTTCCCGGTTGTTAGTTTTTTAAGATTATTAAGAATTTTTTCTTCGGTTTCAGTATCTACAGCTGATAAACAATCGTCAAATAATAAAATTTGAGGATCTTTAATAATGGCTCTGGCTATGGAAACCCGTTGCTTTTGTCCGCCAGAAAGGGTAATGCCACGTTCGCCTAAAACAGTTTCATAACCTTTATTAAAACCGATGATGTTTTTATGTACTTGTGCATATTTTGCTGCTTGAATAACTTCCTCATTTGTAGCATCCTCTTTTCCAAATTTGATGTTATTATTAATGGTATCCGAGAATAAAAAGGCATCCTGCGGAACGTATCCAATAGCATCCCGAAGATCATCCAGATTTACTTGGTCTATTGGTAAACCATCAATTAACAATTCGCCACTTTTAATATCATATAAACGACCAATTAAATCTAAAATGGTAGATTTTCCAGAGCCTGTTTTTCCAATAACAGCTAATGTTTCACCGCCTTTAACGGAAAAAGAAACATCGTTTAAGGCTTGAATATTGGTATCATCATATATAAAGGACACGTTTTTAAAAACAATATCACCTTTTATATCTGAATGCAGTTGCGCTTTATTTTGTATTTCTGGTGAAATTTTTAAAAACTCATTGATTCGGTTTTGAGATGCTTCAGCCGTTTGCACAATAGAGGTTACCCAACCAACCGTTGCTACAGGCCATGTTAGCATATTTACATAAATAATGAATTTAGTAATGACACCTAAACTTATTTCACCAGAGATGTATTGTAATCCACCAACGTAAATCACGATTAGGTTGCTTAAACCAATTAATAATATCATCATGGGAAAGAAAAAGGCGTTTATACGAACTAAATCCAATTGTTTCTCGCGACTTTCAGTAGCTAATTCATCAAAATTAACGGACGATTGTTGCTCCATGCCATAGGATTTAATAATGGCAATACCACTAAAAGTTTCTTGCGTAAAGGATGAGAGTTTAGATAAATACTGCTGTACAATCGTGCTACGTTTATGGATGGTTTTACTCAATTTATAAATAATAACCGATAAAATAGGTAGCGGAATAATAGTATATAAGGTAAGTGTTGGTGCTTGTCTGTACATGAAGAAAATAGCAATAACAAACAACGTAAACGTATTAATACTGTACATGATAGCAGGTCCAGCATACATACGCACACTGTTTACATCTTCACTAATCCGGTTCATTAAATCGCCAGTTCGGTTCTTTTTGTAGAAATTTAGAGACAACCTTTGGTATTGTTGATATATTTCATTTTTTAAATCGAATTCAATATAACGCGATACGTTAATAATGGTTTGGCGCATAAAAAATGTGAGCACACCAGTTATAATAGCAGCACCTATTATGTAAACAATATTAATGAGTAGTTCTTGTTTTACAATAGCGACATCGGTAATGATGCCTTTTCTGAAATCATCAACTACATCTATTGAAGATCCAATGAGTTCGGGCGTAAATAGTAAAAATATTTTAGAAACAATGGTAATGAAGATTCCTATAATAACCTTCCATTTATATTTTAAAAAGTACTTATTTAAATGCTTTAATTCTTTCATTAACAGATTTGGGTTAGCATAAAGTTTTTAACAAATTCGTATTTTAATATTATTTATGTTGTTTAAACATTAATATTCCTTTAATTTTGCGCGTTGTTTTTACAGATAGTATAAAACACACATAACATTAAATTAGAATAAACATGGTAACAGACGTTATTAATGCGAATGAATTACATAAAGTGGATCCCGTTTTTGGACAACACTCATTCGATAATCACGAGCAAGTTGTTTTTTGCAACGACAAAGATACAGGTTTAAAAGCAATAATTGGAATTCATAATACCGTTTTAGGTCCTGCTTTAGGTGGAACCAGAATGTGGAATTACAATAATGAATGGGAAGCTTTAAATGATGCTTTAAGATTATCAAGAGGTATGACTTTTAAGTCTGCTATTACTGGATTAAACCTTGGTGGAGGGAAAGCCGTAATTATTGGTGATGCTAAAACTCAAAAAACACCAGAACTGATGCGTAAGTTTGGTGAGTTTGTTCACTCATTAAGTGGTAAATATATTACTGCCGAAGATGTCGGAATGACAACTGCCGATATGGACACCGTTCGTGAAGTAACTCCTTATGTTACGGGAATTTCTGAATCTCTTGGAGGTGCCGGAAATCCTTCGCCTATAACCGCTTATGGTGTATTTATGGGTATGAAAGCTGCTGCTAAATACAAATTTGGTAGTGATGTTTTAGAAGGTAAATCTGTATTTGTTCAAGGTATTGGAAACGTTGGAGAAGCTTTAGTAGAACATCTAGTAGATGAAGGCGCCAATGTAACGATTTCAGACATTAGTCAAGAGCGTTTGGAAGAAGTACGCACTAAATATGGTGTATCTATTTATGGTGGTCATGATATTTATTCGGAACCTATGGATATCTATGCACCATGTGCTTTAGGAGCTACTATAAATGACGATACTATTTATAAAATAAAGGCACAAATAATTGCTGGAGCTGCTAATAATCAATTAGCAGTGGAAGAAACACATGGGAAAATATTACAAGATCGCGGTATTGTTTATGCTCCAGATTTTTTAATTAATGCTGGTGGGATTATCAATGTTTATGCCGAGTTAGAAGGTTATGATCGTAAAGAAATTATGCGTAAAACAGAAAATATTTACAACACCACGCTGGAAATATTAAATAATGCAAAAACGCATAATATTACAACCAACCATGCAGCCATGAATATAGCTCAAGCTAGAATTGATGCAAGAAAAAAAGAGAATTCGAAGTAATTCATTTAAATAAATATTATTTTTGCGAGGCGAAAGGACTACTTTCGCCTCCTTAATTTTAAAGTTCTTTGGAAGTATGCTAAATAGAAGACATATTCGTATAAAAGTGATGCAAACCATTTATGCCTATACAGGTGGTGAAGGTGGCGATTTTAAAGCCGATCAAATATTTTTATTACGCAGTATTGAAAACATGTATAACTTGTATTTATTACAGTTATCCTTATTAATTAAGTTACAAGAACGATCGGAAGATTATGTGACCAAAACCCAACAAAAACAATTAGCGACTTCAGACGATAAAAATCCAAACAAAAAATTTAGTAACAACGAGGTCCTTTTAGCCTTGAAAAGCAATATCCGTTTAAAAGATGCTTTTGAGGATCATAAAGTTACTAATTGGGATTTGGATGGCGAATATGTGGATGTCATTTTTAAGGACATGCTAGCGTCAGATTTGTATGCCGAGTACATGCAAACCAGAACATCAACTTTTGCGGACGATAAAAATTTTATCATTGATTTATTTAAAGAAATCATTGCACCTAACGATAAACTTTACGATTATTTAGAAGATCAAAGTTTAACTTGGACAGATGATTTGCCTGTAGTAAACACCGCAGTTCTTAAATTATTGCGAAAAGTGAAAGTAAGTTCTGCAGATACTTTTTTCTTACCTGAACTTTTTAAAGATGATGATGATAGAGCGTATGCATTGGATTTATTTAAAAAAACCATTTTGAAGCAGAATAGTTTAAATG
>DIAL01000078.1:0-880 GCA_002414705.1 Flavobacteriaceae bacterium UBA5079 | reverse complement strand
GCAAAAAACTCAAAATTGGGATGCAGACCGAATTGCGAGTATTGATACCGTATTATTACAAATGGCTATTTGTGAGTTAACCAATTTCCCCTCTATTCCAGTAAAAGTAACCATTAACGAATATCTTGAAATTGCGAAAGAATATTCCACACCAAAAAGTAGTGTGTTTATTAATGGAATTTTGGATAAGTTGGTTAAAGAATATCAAGAATCTGAAAAGTTAAATAAAGTAGGACGAGGGTTGATGTAATAAGAAATAATTCTTACATTTACTGCCCGAACAAAAAATAAGTATTATTATGAAAAAAGTAATTTTAGGATTAAGCACATTTTGCTTAATCGCTTTTACATCTTGTAAAGAAGATGCTACACAAAAAATTGATGAAGCAAATGTTGAAGCAGCTGCTGATAGAGATGCACAGGCTACTAACTTTCCTGTATTAACTTTTGAAGAAACTGAACATGACTTTGGTGAAATTGAAGCTAAAGCAAATGTTGAAACGGTTTTTAAATACAAAAACACAGGTAATTCACCTTTAGTTATTACAGATATTAAGAGTTCATGTGGTTGTACAGTGCCTCAAGATTGGAGTAAAGAACCATTAGCACCAGGTGAAGGTGGAGAGTTTACTGTTAAATTTAATGGATCAGGTAGCAATAAAGTAACAAAAACAGTTACGGTAACAGCTAACACTGAAAAAGGTAAGGAAACTGTTAAAATATCAGCTTTTGTTAAGCCAGATCCAAACGCACCAGCTAAACCTTCTGCGCCAGCAGTTACAAGTCAAACGCAAATGCCAGCAGGAGCAGTTCAAACAGATGCTCAAGCTCCAAGAAAATATAGCACTCAACCAGGTCATGAAGGCCATAACCACGATTA
>DIAL01000070.1:10772-14713 GCA_002414705.1 Flavobacteriaceae bacterium UBA5079 | reverse complement strand
TAATTATTTTAATGGCTTGTTTTGAGGCTTTTATATATTTATATAATTGATTAAACTTTGAAGCATCTAAAATAGCATCACATGCTGGAGAAAACACATTCACGTTTTCTGAAATAGCAATGCCAACTTCACTTTGTGCCAATGCTCCAGCATCATTTAATCCGTCGCCAATCATTAGTACTTTCGCTCCTTCAGATTGGTGGTATTTAATGTAATCCAATTTATCATCAGGATTTTGATTAAATATGAGTTTGGTTTTTGCTGGTAATAGTTTCTTCAAGTTCTCTAATTCACCTGAATTATCGCCAGAAAGTATTACCAAATCATAATCACTTTTCAAAAGATTAAATAACTTTGAAAGTCCTTTTCTGTAGCTATTATAAAACGTATATTTTCCTTTGTATTTATTGTTACTACTAATGTGAACAGTTGTGTTCAAAATGGATATATCTTGCTCAAGACCAACAAAACTAGCGGATCCAATTTTCATGGTGTCATTTTGGTGAATACTTTCAATACCTTTTCCTAAATGTTCTTCAAAATGATTTAAGGTTATAATATCATGTTCATCCAAAATATCATAAAGGGTTCTGCTTAATGGATGATTAGAACCTCTTAAGGTGTTTTTTAATTGTAATTCTTCAGAAGCATTTAACAGATCGCCATCATAGGTAGCCGAACTTAATTTGTTAGATGTAATGGTTCCTGTTTTGTCAAAAATTATGGTATTTATGGATGCTAATTGCTCAATAACAGACGCGTTTTTTAAGTAGAATTTCAACTTACCAAAAATGCGTAGCAAATTACCCAAGGTAAACGGTGCAGATAGCGCAATGGCACAAGGACAAGCAATAATTAAAACGGCTGTAAACACATTCATCGCTTTTGTTGAATCTACAAATAACCAATAGGTTGTTGCTATAAAGGCAACGCTTAAAACGGCAATGGTAAATCGTTTACTTATGGTATTTGTTAATGTTGTAAAACCATCTTCTTTATTTTTGTTAAATACATCATTACTCCACAATTGGGTTAGGTAGCTTTGTTCAACGGATTTTAAGGCTTCCATTTCTATAACACCAGTAGTTTGTTTTCCTCCAGCATAAAGTTTGTCGCCAGAATTTTTGGTAACAGCATCAGATTCTCCCGTTACAAAACTATAATCAATTTTCGCTTTCCCGTTGATTAAAATACCATCAACTGGAATAAGTTCTTGGTTTCTAATAAGAAGTCTGTCTCCTTTTTTAATATCATATACTTGAATGGGTGTTTCAATGCCATTTAATATTTTAGTAATCGCAATGGGGAAATACGATTTATAATCGCGTTCAAAAGATAAAAATGAATAGGTTTTCTGCTGAAAAAACTTCCCTAAAAGTAGGAAGAACACCAAACCGGTTAGGCTGTCAAAAAATCCAGAGCCTAAATCCAAAATAATTTCCACAGTACTTCTTACAAAAAGAACGGTTAATCCTAAAGCAATGGGAACATCAATATTAAGAAGTCCCGAGCGCAATCCTTTGTAAGCTGATGTGAAATAATCGCGTCCAGCATAAAAAATAACAGGTAATGAGAAGGCAAACATAAGCCATCTGAAAACGTGTTTATATTGTTCAATCCAGAATTCGCCGACTTCAAAATACTCTGGAAATGATAAAAACATAACATTACCAAAAGCAAAACCAGCAACACCCAATTTATAGGTTAGTGAACGATTTATATTTTCTTTACCTGTTTTAAAATCGTCAAGCGAAATGTAAGGTTCATAACCAATAGTGCTTAATAATAAAACCGCTTCTTTTAATGAAAATTGATTGGTTTTATACGTAATACGAACATTCTTTTTCCCAAAATTGACTTGAGAAGCAGTAATGTTTTTATTTAGTTTATTCAGGTTTTCTAAAATCCAAATACACGAACTACAATGAATATGAGGAATATATAAGGTGGCAATTTGAATATGACCATCATTAAATTCAGTCAGTTTTTCTATGATATTTTCTTGAGATAGAAAGTCATATTTACCCTGAATTTCTTTTGGGGCAGAACCAGGAGCCGTTTGTAAATCGTAATAACAGGTTAAATCGTTTTCTGAAAAAATTTCATAAACGGTTTTACACCCATTACAACAAAATAATTTTTCGTTGTAACTAATTTGTTCTGAATCGCATATGTCACCACAGTGGAAACAGTTATGTTGTTCCATAAAACTTGCTCATTTATACCTGTTGCAAAGTTTAGAAGATAAGCAATAATTTAATATGATTTTTATCATGTTTTCTGTATTTTTGATATGAACATTTTATAATTAGGTATGAGTAAATGTGAACAATGTATTGCCAAGCAATTGAACTCGTTAAATTCTATGACGACTGAAGAGTTGAAGAAGGTATCAGCCTGCAAAACAACACGATATTACAAAAAGGGTGATGTTATTTTTGATGAAGGCGAAACGCTACACGGTGTTTTTTGCGTACGTAGTGGTGTTGCTAAATTAACAAAGTTAAGCGCCAATGGTAAAGACCAAACAGTCAAACTACTTGGGAAAGGCGAGCTTTTAGGTCAGCGTTCTGTTATTAGTGATGAACGTACTAATTTAAGTGCAGTAGCTTTAAACGATATTGAGTTATGTTTTGTTCCTAAAAATGAGATTGTAACACCTCTTCATGAAAATCAGAATTTTTCTTTTGATGTTTTGCAGAGTTTAGCCAAAGATTTACGACCTGCTGAACATGATCTTATTAATATGGCCCAAAAATCTGTTAAGCAACGTATGGCGGAAACGCTAATTTACATTCAACATGTTTTTGGTGTGGATTCTTCAGGTGCGTTAAATGTCATATTATCTCGTGAGGATTATGCCAGTATTGTTGGAACAGCAACGGAATCTGCTATCCGTATTTTATCGCAATTTAAAAAGGAAAAATTGATTGCTACTTCTGGTAAACATATAACCATTACAGATTTGGAAGGTTTAAAGCGCGTTGAATAAAAAAATGCCCTAATTTTTAAATTAGAGCATTTTATAAATACTTCACAAGTTATATTAAAACATCTTAACCGGTTTAAATGGATTGAGTTGTAATTTCTCCATATTGGATTGATAGGTATTCCATGATTCAGAGTAAAATGAATTTGTTTTTGTTACAGCTTCATTTAATGCATCTTCAGCCTGTTTTATAAGCGTATCTTCTGTTGTTGTCATGCCATTTTTTCTAGATTGAGAATACCAACTAGCCGTTCCCAATCGGCTGCTAACTGGAATATCATCGGAGTTTGTAATACCTTGGCGCTTATCTGGTTTTCCTAAATATAAGTTGATGAGGTCGTCTATCTTTTCTGAAATTTCTTTGGACTCTTTTATGGCATCCTTATATTGTTCTTTATCAAGTTTCTTTAAATCCGACATATATTTATCCGAAATATTCTTACTTTCTACTAGTTGTTTTACAGCATCTGCCATGGTTTCTTGTAACGTCTCTAAACGTTTAGATGTAGTATAAATAGCATCAATATTAGCTTGTGATACGTTTAATCTTGGATCCGATTGAACGGTAATCTGTGTTTCTGAAGTTTCATTTCCATAAGTCATCACCACACGATAAGTACCTGGTTTAACCGTAACGCCTCCAGATTCACTTGTTCGTTTTCTAATAGATCGCGATGCACGAGAAACGCCAGCTTCATCCATATACCAAGTCCATTTATGAACACCTGTTTCTTTTGGTGTTTTACGTTTTAAGGTTCTCATAAGGCGTTCACCATCATAAAATTGTAGGGTAATGGAATCTTTCGTAATTGTTGATTTTTCTGCTATTTCGGGAGTATCTTCACCATCAACGTTCGCTTCTGACTGATCTTCCTCTTCAGCTGATTCTGTAGCGTCTGAATCTTTTGTTTCTTTTTGTTCTTTTGTTTTTGTGGAATCTACTTTTACAAAA
>DIAL01000070.1:10105-10645 GCA_002414705.1 Flavobacteriaceae bacterium UBA5079 | reverse complement strand
ATCCGCGATTTTCACCATGATACATAGCGTCTGCTCCAAAACGGCTTCCTGTTGGTTGCTGGTATGCGGCTTGGTAAGCAATTGGTGGACTAAATAATTCTAAATTTCCATTTATTAATTGTTTGTTTTTTGCCATAGCTCGTAACGGTCTGATATCATCTAAAACCCATGCAGCACGACCAAATGTACCAATCACTAAATCATGTTCTCTTGTATGAATGACTAAATCTTTTACAGAAACGGTCGGGAAGTTTTCGTTCCATTTGGTCCATGTGTTTCCTGCGTCAATAGATATGTAAAGACCATCATCCGTTCCTAAAAACAATAAGTTGGGTTCTTCTAAATCTTCAACAATTGATAGTGTGTAACTTTCTACATCATCTGCATTTACAATGCGTGTCCATGTTTTTCCATAGTTTGTCGTTCTATAAGCATACGGTTCATAATTAAAGCGTCTGTAATCGTTTGCAATTAATAAGGCTTCACCTTTATTTTTGTTTGATGCTTTTATTTGAGGAATCCAACTACCAGCAGGTAATC
>DIAL01000070.1:8914-10008 GCA_002414705.1 Flavobacteriaceae bacterium UBA5079 | reverse complement strand
TCCAACTACCAGCAGGTAATCCTTTAATGTTTTTAGAAACATCAGTCCACGATTCACCACCATTTTGAGTAACATGAACACGTCCATCATCTGTACTCACCCAAAGCATATCTTTTTCAAGAGATGAAGGTTCAATAACTAAAATAGTACAGTGGTTTTCGGCACCTGTGGCATCCATAGTTAATCCTCCACTTTCATTTTGCTTCAGTTTTTCGGGATCGTTTGTGGTTAAATCGTCTGAAATAATGGTCCATGTTTCGCCTTTGTCTGTTGATTTATGCACAAACTGACTTCCAAAATAAATGGTGCTATTATTAAATGGATCTATGTTTATTGCCGAATTCCAATTAAAACGTAATTTCACATTTGCATCTGGATGAATAGGTTTTACGGTATAATTATTTCCTGTTTCCCAGTCATACCTGCTTACAGAACCTTCTTGACTCATGGTCCAACCAAATCGGGAATCATCTTTATCAGGAACGACATCAAAACCATCACCAAAACTAATTTCTTGCCAATAGCTATTTCTAATCCCTTGTGCGCGCCAAACATAAGCTGGTCCACGCCAAGAACCGTTGTCTTGCATGCCTCCATATACATTATATGGATACTCATTATCTACGTTTATATGATAAAACTGCGCAACAGGTAAATTTCCTATAAAGCGCCACGTTTCACCACCATCATGAGTAATATTCATACCGCCATCATTTCCATCAATCATGAAGCTGCCATCTTTTGGGTGAATCCACCATGCATGATGATCGGGATGAACGCCGTTATCTACACCATAAGCAGGCATGAGTTGATTAAAGTTTTTTCCGCCATCTTCACTCACATTCACATAGGTAAATACGGAGTATACACGATTCTCATTTTGAGGATCTACGTAAATTTCAGAGTAGTAAAAGGGTCTGTTTCCAATATCATTTTTATCATTAATTTTTTTCCATTTAAAACCACCATCTTCACTTTTATACAGGGCATTTTTTTTAGCTTCAACTAACGCATAGATAATATTGGGTTTATTAGGAGCTATGGCAACACCTATTCTGCCTAAATTTCCAGTAGGAAAACCATCGTCTTCTGTG
>DIAL01000070.1:2459-8756 GCA_002414705.1 Flavobacteriaceae bacterium UBA5079 | reverse complement strand
GAAAACCATCGTCTTCTGTGACTTTTTTCCACGTTTCGCCTCCATCAAAAGTAATATGCAAACCAGAACCTTCACCACCAGAGTTAAAAAACCAGGGATCGCGTTTGTGTTCCCACATAGCCGCAATTAATTTGTTGGGATTTGTAGGATCCATAATTAAATCGGCAGCACCAGTTTTATTGTTGGCAAAAAGAATTTGTTTCCACGTTTTTCCACCATCAATCGTTTTATAAACACCACGTTCTGGATGTTCTCCCCAAGGTGAGCCAATGGCAGCAGCATATACTATATTCGGATTTGTTGGATCTATAACTACACGATGAATATGGCGCGTTTTTTCTAAACCCATGGATTGCCAGTTTTTACCACCATCTAAAGATTTGTAAATACCGTAACCACCATTTAAACTATTTCTAGGATTTCCTTCACCAGTTCCTAACCAAATAACACTAGGGTTTGATTGTTGAATAGCAACAGCACCAATAGAAGCGGTAACTTCGTTGTCAAAAATAGGATTCCATTTTATACCGCCTGAAGTCGATTTCCATAAGCCACCAGAAGCGGTACCAACGTACATAATATCTGGATTGGAATGAACCACATCAATAGCCGTAACACGTCCAGACATGCCGCCAGGACCAATATTTCTAGGTTTCATGTTTTTGATTAAATCCAGATTGAATTCTTGTGAAAACCCTGAAATTGAAATAAATAAGAATAGTAAAAGAAAACGTTTTTTCATGGTTGGTTGTTTAGTTTGCTATAAAGTTAAGCAAGAAAACTTAAATAGATGTTAAGGAATTTAATTAGGATGAAAATTGTCGTATTTTTATGGTGCATGAAAAAAGAAAATAATTACAGAAAAGGCTTCGTATTTAAACAATATGAATCGCCTTTACAAAGTCCGTTTGAAAAACTTTTTGATGTTTTCAAAGAACTAATCACGCATACTTCGGGTGATTTTGATGAAGCAATCGATTGGTTGAAACAGTTGGATGAAGAATACCAGTTAACAACTCCTGATTACTCCATTGAAGATTTTATTGAGGACCTCAAAGCGAAGGGTTACATTCGTGAGGAAATTCGTCCTGATGGAAATAAGGGTACTGCCATTACCGCAAAAACCGAACGAGCTATTAGGCAATCTGCTCTAGCACAAATATTCGGTAACTTAAAAAAGAGTGGTAGCGGAAATCATAGAAGTAAAGGCCTTGGAATAGGAGATGAGCATACAGGTGATTTTAGAAATTACCAATTTGGAGATGGTTTGGATAAGGTGAATATTACTGAAAGTCTTCGGAATGCTCAAATTAATAATGGGATTGGAAATTTCAATTTAACCGAAGATGATTTGGTGGTTGAAGAAACCACGCATAAATCGCAAATGAGTACTATTTTAATGATAGACATTAGCCATAGTATGATTTTGTATGGTGAAGATAGGATTACACCAGCCAAAAAAGTGGCTATGGCATTGGCAGAATTAATTACCACACGCTATCCTAAAGACACACTTGATATTTTAGTTTTCGGAAACGATGCGTGGCCGATAAAAATTAAAGATTTACCGTATTTACATGTTGGACCTTATCATACCAATACAGTTGCAGGACTGCAATTGGCTATGGATTTACTCCGAAGAAAACGGAATACGAATAAGCAGATTTTTATGATTACCGATGGTAAACCCAGTTGTTTGAAACTGCCAGATGGCACCTATTATAAAGATAGTAATGGGTTAAATCCGCACATTACCAATAAATGCTATGCTATGGCGCAACAAGCCAGGAGATTACACATTCCAATTACAACGTTTATGATAGCTCAAGACCGATATTTAATGCAGTTTGTTGAGGAGTTTACGCAAGCCAATCAAGGTAAAGCGTTTTACACAGGCTTAAAAGGTTTGGGTGAAATGATTTTTGAAGATTATGAAAGCAATAGAAAGAAACGAATTAAAGGATAAATAGAGCTAAGACTCATAAGTTTAAAAGTTATGGGTTTTTCTCTCTGTTATTAAAAAAATAATACATGGAAATAAAGAATATTAAAACATTAGGCGAATTAAAGAAATCAGGCTATCAATCCAAATCTATAAAAGATGAATTGCGCGAGAATTTAATTGAAAAAATTAAGAATAAAGAATCCATTTTTGAAGGGATTCACGGTTATGAAAACACCGTTATTCCAGAATTACAGCGTGCTATTTTATCACGACACAATATTAATTTATTAGGATTACGAGGTCAAGCTAAAACCCGTTTAGCGCGACTAATGCTGAACTTATTAGATGAATATATTCCGGTGGTTGAAGGGTCTGAAATTAATGATGATCCCTTGAATCCAATTTCACGATACGCTAAAGAATTATTGCTTGAAAAAGGTAATGACGCACCCATTTCTTGGTTGCATAGAAGTGAGCGTTTTGCTGAAAAATTAGCCACACCAGATGTTACGGTTGCTGATATTATTGGCGATGTAGATCCTATAAAAGCTGCCAATTTAAAATTGAGTTATGCCGATGATCGTGTGATTCATTATGGTATGATTCCGCGTGCAAATCGCTGTATTTTTGTGATTAATGAATTACCCGATTTACAAGCCAGAATTCAAGTAGCCTTATTTAATATTTTACAAGAAGGCGACATTCAAATTCGTGGGTTTAAATTACGCTTACCTTTAGATATGCAATTTGTGTTTACAGCAAACCCAGAAGATTATACCAATCGTGGTAGTATTATTACGCCTTTGAAGGATAGAATCGGTTCACAAATATTAACGCATTATCCGGATGATATTGAAACAGCCAAACTCATTACGGAACAAGAAGCTAAATCCGATTTACGTCAGAAGGAATCCATTCACGTTCCTGAATTAGCCAAAGATTTATTAGAACAAATAGTTTTTGAAGCACGTGAAAGCGATTTTATTGACGAAAAAAGTGGTGTGAGTGCCAGATTGAGTATAACCGCTTTTGAAAACTTATTAAGCACTGCTGAATTACGTGCGCTAAAAGCAGGCGATGCTAAAACAACAGTTCGTTTATCTGATTTTCTAGGGATTATTCCAGCTATTACCGGAAAAGTAGAATTGGTTTACGAAGGCGAACAAGAAGGTGCAGCACAAGTGGCCTATAATTTAATTGGTGAAGCGGTAAAAAGTTTATTTCCCGAGTTTTTCCCCAAGATAGAGAAACTCCGAAAACAAGATGATGAAAGTCCGTATGATCTTATTGTATCCTGGTTTTTTAATAATTCAGAGGAATTTGAATTGCTTGATGATTTACGTGATAAGGAATATAAAGCCTTATTAGAGTCAGTATCACCTTTAGATGATTTATTAGGAGAACACCAACCAAAACTCTCTAAAAAAGAAAGCTACTTTGTAAAAGAATTTGTGCTTTGGGCTTTAGTAGAACATAAATTATTGAGTAAGTATCGTTTTACAGAAGGGCTTCAGTTTAAAGATCCGTATGGTAGTTTTATAAGTGATTTGTAAAACCTTTAAGATGCTTAAGCTGTCAGTTGGAGTGCAGTCGAGAACTATTTAATAAATAAAAAGCGATCAATTTGATCGCTTTTTATTTTTAATCTGTTTAGGTTTTAACCAGAGCCAAAAGCCGGTAAAAGCCAAAAGCATTAAACCTAATGACGTAATGGTAGAATAAAATAATTTAAATGGCGTGGATTGATTTCCGAAAAAATAATCTAAAATGGAGCCATCGTGAATCATTTCTATAATATCAGCCGTTCGGGTTTTATGCGATAAAATGGCTCCGGAATAGCAATCAATTTGAATTTCGGTAAAATGGTTTTCAAAACGGACTTTCGCCATACCTTTATTTGGTCTGTAATCTATTCGGTTTATTTCAGAAGATAAATTCAGAGAACTTATATAATTTATTGCAATAGCTTGAATGCTATCCAAACCAATTATTTCCAATTCCTGATTTAAAACTTTTTGAGATGTTGGTTTTAACTGTAATTCATCTTTCCAAGTTAATAGTAATCCTGTAGCTCCTAAAATAAACATAAACACCACCAAAGGCATAGCAATAAAACGATGAACTTTACGATACCATCTAGATTGCTTGGCTAATTTTTTACGTTTTAGTTCCAAAAGTAATTGTTTTAAGAGCGAAAATAATTAAACTTTAGAGAACTTATTGATGGATTTCTAGAAAAGTAAAATAGGATTTTGTTAAAACTATTTTAAACATTGAATGCTACGCTATAATGGTAAGAATTATATCTTTTTAAAATTTTGTGGTACTTCAAATGAATTTTCAACTTCTAAAAAAGTGATGTTTTTTAACGTGCCTTCACCTATTTGTTTTGTTAAACCTAACTTCGAATCCCACTCCCAAAATGTCCATTTACGAGCAAAAGGGATGTTTTTTACAGCTACAAAATCCTCATATTTAATAGCGTGTGGATCTGCTTCGGCTTCCGCCTTTGTTTTTCCTGCTGTTACAATATAAGCTGCAACTTCTACTAAATTGGAATTTAGATTTGAATAAATCACAAACCAATCATCTGGTGCATCACCCGTATTCGCTTTAAAACTTAAATGTTTCGTATTGTATTTTTCGTCTCCTAATTGTGTTTCAGAATACGAACTCCAAATAGTCCCTTCGTCATTCAATTTGTATGGTAGCATGAAAAAGTAACTCCAAGTATAGGCATTAAAACGAACACGTTGCGTGTTGGTAATGGAAGGCGAGTAGTACACCTGGTCCTCTTTATAAATGATAACGTCACCATTCGTCATTTCTATTTTTCCTTCAGAAGAATCGGTTGAAAATGTTGCTAAACCATTTAATATTTCGTTTCCGCCAAAGTTTAAAACAAGTTCAAATTGTATAGCAGATTCTTTTAGAAAGGCTTCTTTTTGATGCGCTTTTTCAATGGCGTTTACGAACGGAATTTCAGTTGTATTAATAGTATCGCTTGATATAATTTGATCATTCTCATTATCGTTTTCTGGTTTCGATGTGTTGTTTTTACAGGCGATAAAACTAATAACAAGAAAGGCAAATAAGCAGATTTTTTTCATAACGAATAGTGCATGTTTCCTTTTATGTCGTAGTTCTATTTTTTACTTTCAAATTAATTAGTGATTTTTTTAACGTTAACATAAAAATCAGAGTCAATTTCAAAATTTTCAGATAAAATCGGAGTAGTTTTCCACTCTGAATTCGGAAAAATCCAATGCTTTTTATTATTAAACGTTACTTGAATAGGCATATCAAAATCGGCAACAATTTCTGTCCAACGGTATTTCAATTTGCCATCTTTTATTTCGTATTCTAAAGTTGGTATCATGGTGGTTCTCAAGTATTGATTAAAGAATGCCGATAAATCAATCCCAGATTGGTCACTTATATAATCTTCAATCTGTTTGGTAGTGACTGTTTGGTGGTAAAACGTTTTGTTCAAACCGCGCAAAATTTGGCGCCATTTTTCATCGTCTTCAACAAGTTGACGCAATGTGTGTAACATATTTCCACCTTTAGGATACATATCGCTAGAGCCTTCTTTATTGACGTTATAATAACCAATAATGGGTCTGTCGTTACTAATACCTTTTCGGGTTCCAATAACATATTGAGAAGATGCTTCCTTGCCATGGTGGTAATCTAAAAACAGATTTTCAGAGTAATTAGTAAACCCTTCATGTATCCACATATCTGCAATATCAATATAGGTTATGTTGTTGGCAAACCATTCGTGACCAGATTCATGAATGATTAAAAAATCGAATTTCAATCCCAAGCCAGTACCCGATAAATCACGCCCTAAATACCCTTTTTTATATTGATTTCCGTAGGTTACAGAACTTTGATGTTCCATGCCTAAATAAGGGACTTCAACCAATTTAAAACCATCTTCATAAAATGGGTAAGGACCAAACCAATGCTCGAAAGCTTCCATCATTTTTGGTGCATCGGTAAAATGTTCTTTAGCTTTCTCAAGATTATAACTTAATACAAAATAATCCATATCCAAAGGACCATTTTCACCTTCATAGACTTCTGAAAAATGGACGTAATCGGCAATATTAACATTCACACCATAATTGTTAATCGGATTATTTACAAACCAATGAGACGTAAGCGTATTATCGTTATTTTCAACTTTAGCACGTAAACGACCATTAGAAATATTACTCAATCCTTTTGGGTTGGTAACACTTATCAACATACTATCCACTTCATCATACATGTGGTCTTTATTAGGCCACCAAACACTAGCACCCAATCCTTGGCAAGACGTAGCAACAAAGTGGTTGCCATTA
>DIAL01000070.1:1255-2309 GCA_002414705.1 Flavobacteriaceae bacterium UBA5079 | reverse complement strand
AGCAACAAAGTGGTTGCCATTATCATCTTTTTTCCATGAGAAGCCACCATCCCAAGGAGCTCGAACAGCTTCTTTTGGGTTACCTTCATAAAAAACATCAACGGAGTATACGCTTCCTATTTTCTGATTTTCTTTGAGCGTGATAAAATGCGCATTACCATCATGACGAATTTCAAGCTCTTTGCCGTTTTGAATTGCAGAGGTTATTTTTAAAGGTTCTTGCAAATCAATTTGAAGCTCTTTACTGTCAGATACCACTTTATAATAAACAGACGTTTTTCCAGAAATATATTTTTTATCTGGATTCACATGAATATCCAAATGGTAATAGGTTAAATCCCACCATTCACGTTCAGGTGTTATGGTGCCACGTAATGTGTCCTGATGTGTGAACTTGTTTTTTTCTTCCAACAAACCTTGACTAAAAATAGTTATTGGTAGTAATGATATGGCTAAAAGTAGTGTGAATGTTCTCATGTGATATTTTTTATAAAGTTACTTAATTTTATGAATTATCATGGGATTAAAACTTTACAATAAGAATTTAGTATATAACGATAAATATAGATACTTTACTGCCAAACTAATCGGAATAGCAAGTCATGAATTATCTACAAGTTCCTAATTATAAATTGTTAGTTCTCTTCTTTTGTCTGTTTATGCAAAATTTGCAAGCACAAGATAATACCCTAAAAAGTTCAAAGGGTACACTATTAATCATGGGAGGCAACTGTACCAATGATTTCTTTATTTCTCAATTTGCAGGTTTGGTTGGAAGTACGTTAAGTAATATTGTTATTATTCCAACAGCCATGGAAGATAAATATATTGCATCCAAAAGCGATATGGACATTCTGAAAAAACCATTTTTTGATATTGGTTTTAAAAACATTAATATCGTGCATACTAGAGAAATTAATACAGCTAATAGCGATTCTCTAAATAATATATTGCTATCAGCTGATGGCGTTTGGATAACAGGAGGCAGGCAATGGCGATTAGCCAAAGCTTATAATGAGACCAAAATTCAAACTTCCCTAAAAACACTCTTGAA
>DIAL01000070.1:0-1110 GCA_002414705.1 Flavobacteriaceae bacterium UBA5079 | reverse complement strand
TCCCTAAAAACACTCTTGAATCAGGGTAAAGTTATTGCAGGTACTTCGGCTGGTGCATCAATCATGGCAGATGTGTTAATACGAGGTGATTCTTTGGATTCAACTATATTACTTGGTGATTATCAAACTGGTTTCGGATTTATTTCAAATTGTGCAATTGATCAACATCATATTGCAAGAAATAGACAATTTGATATGTTTGAAATAAAATCTAAAAAACCAAATATTTTAGGGTTAGGAATCGACGAAAATACAGGTATCATAGTAAACCAAAATAAATTTCGTGTTATTGGAGATAGTTATGTAACCATTTATGATAATACAAGATGGTCTGAAGAAAAAGATACCATCTACCAACTCCAGAAACAGGACAAACAGTTTTATACACTTTCAAATGGTTATGAATACGATTTAACCACCAGGAAAATGATAACAAAATACGATAGAGAAATAGGAGTTTCTAACCAGGTATTAATTGAAAAAATAACTGGTACATATCAACAAACTGAAAGTTTAAAATATAATCAAGACTTAAGAATAGAAGTGATTTTGGAAGATAATGAACTCTATTTTGAACAATCCTGGAATGGTGCTAAATATAAAATTGAGTATCATTATTTAACCACTTTTTTCAGACCAAATAGTATTTCTGCATATCATTTTAATATGGATAGTCAAGGTATTATTAATTCTTTTACCTTTTTCCAATATGGTAGTTCAAATTGGGTCAGATTATAAGTTTTTTACTTCATATTATAAAAAAGCCGTTCCCAATTGTGGAACGGCTTTTCACTACTAACTAAACTTAACTTTAATTTAAAAACAATATTTTTCTTCTTCTTTTACTTTTTCAGCAATTTCTTTACGTAAATCCACAATATCTGGATAGTTAGCGTATTTAGTAAAACGTTTTAAGCCCATAAGCATCATGCGTTGTTCATCGCCTTCGGCAAAAGAAATAATACTTTCTTTTCCTTTTTCTTCTACTATATCCACAGCATGATATAAGTATAATTTTGCCATAGCAATTTGAGCAGACTGTGCATCTTCTCCAAAACGCTTGGCATTTTTCTCGGTTCTTAAAATAGCCGATTCTGCCATATAGATTTC
>DIAL01000100.1:19628-20428 GCA_002414705.1 Flavobacteriaceae bacterium UBA5079 | reverse complement strand
GTATTTTTAATAAATTTGATAAAAGCAACTTATGAAACACAACTATTTTATGCTTCTAGTTTTTATGTTTCTAAATCTGGGCATTTATTCACAAATAGCCTTTCAAGATCAAGCAATTTCATTAGGTGTTAATCTAACTTCCGGAAACACATTTTTAGGTAATGGATTATCTTTTTTTGACTTTGATAATGATGGTTGGGATGATTTGACCATAACAACATCAGCAACTGATAATGTTAGATTTTTAAAAAATATTAACGGAAGTTTTGTTGAACAAACTTTTAGCGGATTGTCCTTTAACTATGAAACCAAATCTGTTACATGGGTTGATTATGATAATGATGGAGATAATGATTTATTTGTAACCAGTGCTACCGTGGGAAATAAGCTATTAGAAAATTTAGGAAATATGACCTTTCAGGATATTACTTTAGCATCAGGAATAGTAACAAGTAACGTATTTACTTATGGTGCATCATGGGGAGATTTTAATAATGATAGCTTTTTGGATGTCTTTTTAAATAACAGAACATCTGACCTAACGAATATGCTATACGAAAATAATGGCGATGGTACTTTTACAGACGTAACCATTCAAGCTGGCATAGATTTGAATCCAGCATTTTCGCTTTGTTCGGCTTTTTTAGATATTAATAATGATGGATTTCAAGACCTTTATGTATCCAATGATAAAACAGATTATGCTAATAAAATGTATAAAAATAATGGTGATGGGACCTTTTTAGATATTAGCGAATCATCTGGGACCAATATTTTTATAGATGCTATGTCTGTTACTG
>DIAL01000100.1:1720-19494 GCA_002414705.1 Flavobacteriaceae bacterium UBA5079 | reverse complement strand
TATGTCTGTTACTGTTGGAGATTATAATTCTGACGGATTTTTTGATATTTATGTTACAAATAATCCAAGTGGGAATTATCTTTTTAAAAATAATGGGAATGAAACCTTTACAAATGTGGCAGGATTTACAGGAACACGATTTAATAGTATTGGTTGGGGAGCTTCATTTTTAGATGCGGATAATGATAGGGATATTGATTTATATGTAAGTGGTCAGTTAGATGGTAGTAATAGCGGATTATTATCGGCTGCGTATTATGAAAATATTGGAAGTACAAGTTTTGTTTTAAAGAACAGTTGTTTTCCTAATGATAATCGATCAAGTTATTCAAATGCTTTTGGGGATATTAATAATGATGGTTTTATGGATTTGGCGGTTTCAAACAACAATAATGAAAATGTTTTTTTATGGAAAAATGTATCTGTTAATTCATTTAATTGGATCAAACTAAAATTAATAGGAACCCAAAGTAATATTAACGCAATAGGAACTAGAATTGAAATATCTGTTAATGGAGCTAAACAATATCGATATACTTTTTGTGGAGATGGTTACTTGTCACAATCTAGTAAAAGCATTCATTTTGGTTCTGGAAACGAAACGGTTATAGATTATATAAAAATAAATTGGCCAAGTGGGATTGAAGAGGTTTTTTACGATGTAGCTACAAATCAAATATTGACACTAGTTGAAGACGATGATACACTGCAGGTTGATGAGGTCTCAAACCAAGAAACTTATCTTTTCCCCAATCCAGTTCAAAATGACTTACATATAAAATCCACAAAAAAGATAACGAACATTATTGTGATGAATATGCTTGGGCAAATATTAATAAAAAACTCGTTTTTAATTAATAACCAACTGAATATTTCAGCATTAGCATCAGGTCACTACATATTGAGTTTTACAGCAGAAAACTCTATTTTAAAAAAGAAATTTATTAAAAATTAATTTTAATATCTTACTTTTTTATTTAAAAAATTATTAGAAAAGTGTTTTTTGTGGTCTCAAAAAATCTAATTATCAACATTATTTGTTATCCAAATAGTTACATGTTTGAAAAACAAAACCCTGTAAATCAATTTATTACAGGGTTTAAAGTGGAGTCGGAGGGAATCGAACCCTCGTCCAAACAAGCCATCAAAGGGCCTTCTACACGTTTATTCTTTTCTTGGTTTTTCGTGTGTTAGCTGGTTAAAGACAACCTACCAATACCTTATCTTTTTGAGTTTCACATACACATCAAAGCACTATGTATGCTATATTAACTTTTACGATGCCTCTAATAGAACGCCGTTAATCAAGGCTTTCAGGAGACATTTAGCTTGTACACCTTGTGTACCTAGGCCAATCCTACTATAATTCGGATTAGGCAGCTAAAGCGTAGTTATTCTCGCCGTTTAAAAGTGTGACCTAGCCTTTTACGTGTTTCAAGGTCATTACACGACGTGCTTACCAAATGAGTGTACTCGCTGTCAAAACCAGTCGACCCCATTTTATGCTTTCAGAAATATTCTGAAAAGGAAGGCGAAGTTACCAAAAAAAAGTTGTGCAACAATCCAATTCCATGTATTTTCGTGCAAAACATATACCAAAGTTTTATTCGGTAAATGTGTCAGTTATAGTATTAACGCGTTTTTCGTTTTCTTGAATGTAATGGGTTTGGTAAACGAAAATACAATAAAGAGTATTTATGAAATTTGCAATTATAAAAGAACGTAAAAATCCACCAGATAGACGCGTGGTATTTTCACCTGAAAAACTAGCTGAAGCCCGTAAGCAATTTCCACAAGCAGAATTTATTGTGGAATCGAGCGATATCCGAATTTTCCCAGATAGTGCCTACCAAGCGCTTGGTTTTACAGTAACTGATGATGTTAGCGATTGTGATGTGCTATTAGGCGTAAAGGAAGTGCCACTTGATAATTTAATTCCGAATAAAAAGTACTTTTTCTTTTCACACACCATAAAAAAGCAACCTTACAACAGGAAACTTTTATTGGCTATGTTGGAGAAAAATATTGACATGTATGATCATGAAACTATTGTAAAACAAAGTGGAGCTAGGCTTATAGGTTTCGGTCGTTATGCAGGTTTGGTTGGTGCTTATAATGGATTTCGCGCTTTAGGTTTGCGCGATGGTTTATTCAATTTGCCGAAGGTGGAAACACTTGCCGATTTAGATGCTGTTAAAGCCGAATTAGATAAAATTATACTTCCTAATATTAAAATTTTACTAACCGGAACTGGAAAAGTTGCTTATGGTGCAAAAGAAATTCTAGATCATTTAAAAATTAAGGAAATTAGTGACGCTTTATATTTAACCAGTACATTTTCTGAACCCGTTTATGTTATGGCAGATGTTATGGAATACAATAAACGGAAAGATGGAAAAGTAGGGGAGAAGCATGAGTTTTATAAAAACCCAACAGGTTATGAAAGTAATTTCATGCCTTATGCCAAAGAAACCGATGTTTTTATTGCTGGTCATTTTTACGGAAATAACGCACCTTATTTATTTACACGTATTGATGCAAAACATTCAGATTTTAAAATAAATTTAGTGGCAGATATTAGTTGTGATGTGGATGGTCCTGTAGCTTCAACTTTGAGAGCTTCCTCCATTTCAGAGCCGTTTTATGGTTATGATGCCAAAACGGAAAGCGAAGTTGCTTTTAATGCAAAAAACGCTATAACCGTTATGGCTGTCGATAACTTACCTTGCGAACTGCCAAAGGATGCCAGTGAAGGGTTTGGCGATATGTTTTTAGAACACGTAATTCCTGCTTTTTTTAATGATGATGAACGTGGGATTTTAAAACGTGCAAGAATTACAGAAAATGGCAAATTAACCAAACGTTTCGAGTATTTACAAGATTACGTAAACGGCAATTAATTTTATAATTATGAAAAAAACAGCATTAATTACAGGAGGCGCATCAGGTTTAGGATTTGAATTGGCACTTTTATTTGCTAAAGATGACTATAATTTGATTCTGGTTGATATTAATGCTGAAAAGCTTGAAGAGGCTAAAAACAAAATAGAAGATTCATTTTCTATTGAAGTTAAAATTATGGCGAAAGATTTGAGCCAGATTAATATATCTTCAGAAATTATGTATGAATTAGGCAATCCTGAAATTGATGCTTTGGTTAATAATGCTGGATTTGGATGTTTTGGTGCATTTCATGAGGTAGATTGGGAGCGCCAATCACAAATGTTGAATTTACATGTATTAACTACCACACATTTAACCAAGTTAGTTGTAGAAGGTATGGTAGAAAGAGGGTCAGGAAAAATCCTGAACTTGTCCTCATTGGCAGCATTTCAACCTGGTCCATTAATGTCTTTATATTATGCTACCAAAGGTTATATTTTATCTTTTTCAGAGGCTATTGCCAACGAGCTTAAAGGAACTGGTGTAACTGTTACAGCTTTATGTCCTGGACCGACTAAAACATCGTTTCAGCAAGTGGTTGCAAATGATTCTTCTGAAAATAAAATTGCCTTTAATATGGCAAGTGCGGAGGCTGTAGCTTTTTATGGTTATAAATCTATGAATCAAGGTAAGGAGGTTGCAATTCCTGGAGGTATCAATAAAATTTTAGGTAGCTTACCACGATTTCTTCCGAGAAATATGGCAACACGAATTGTTCGTAAAATTCAGGAGAAGAATCGAGAGGATTAATTTTAATTATGAAACCAGCCGAAGTTTACATATTAAATAAACCTGAACCTTTTCGTTCTATTATGATGCATCTTCAAGCTGTCATAACACATACATTACCAACTGCTGAATTAAAATATAAATGGAAATTGCCTTGCTATTATATTGGAAAACGTCCTATTTGTTATATCAATCAGAGTCAGGATTATGTAGATGTTGGCTTTTGGCATTCGGCTTATATATCCAAAAAATTTGATCAGTATTTAGTTACTGAAAAGCGTAAAATTGTTAAATCGCTTCGGTATAAAACGTTAGAAGGTATAAATGATGATGTTTTAATGGATATTCTTAACGAAGTTTATGAGCACAAAGATAAATCGTTTTGGAAGTAATTATAGCGTTCTGTAAATAATATAGCTTTCAAAAACTTCACCTTTTAAATGTTTGAGCTGTTTTTTTTCGACTTCGTAATAATAATCATCAAAAAAAGGAAGAGCTGTCTTGTATACATCCGATTTAATTTCTTTAAACCCAGCCATCATCACCTGCGATTCTATTACGCGTAATAATTTGGCGCCAATGCCTTGACGTTTGTGGTCTTTATGAACATATATGCCATCTAGGTAATTACCTTGCGTTAGATAGGCAAAACCGATAATGGTGTTATTTTCTTCAGCAACAATAAAGTAGTTTTTGGTAATACGAGCTGTCCATTTCTTTTCATTATTAGCACCAGATGCCCAAACAGCTAACTGATTTTCAGTAAAATACTTGGAATTAATATGCAAAATGGTATTCCTGAAAAGCTCTGTTATTTCAGGTAAATCGTTTAAATCTGCTTCTCTAATTTCAACCATAATTATATTCTGAAAATACCTCCAAACGAAATTACACTTTGTATAAACATAAAATGTTGTGATGCGCTTTCGTTGGAGTTACTTGTTGTTCTAATATCGGGCATGTTAATAAAACCGCCTCTTAAATCCCCCTGAACAAAGAAATGTTTAAAGAATGTTAAGTTTAATCCTGCGTTTAAAGATACACCATAACCTGATATATGAAACTCGTCATAGCGTTCTTTTTGTAATAAGGTAGTATTGGTTTTTGGATATAAAACACCAGCGCCAATTGCTTCCGTGATATTAATTTGAAAAACATCTGTATTTTCTATACCCAATAGAAATGATAAATCATCAAACCTGCCAAATTCTAAATACACATAATTTAGTCCATTTGTGTGCTCAAACATTAAGAAATCTTCTGTGGTCTGAATTTGTTCGTTTTCATAAACACCATTGTATATAGCGCCTGGTTCTCCTTCTGGTAAGTTAATGTAACCATCAATATTGGAGAATTGGTTTTGTGTCATGACATATTTCATGTGATCCACACCAAAAGCTGCGTAATAATTATCGGTTATAAAATAGCCAACTTTTAAATTTGTTTGTGGTATGGTAATTCGTGTTGGATTTATGTAATCTATATGCCAGCCTTTCGGCTTGTCATGAGCTTCCACATCTTCCAGTGTGAAGTTGTAATTCTCTCCTTTAAAGGTTATGTCAGATTTGGTGTAAGCATCTCTATTACCTCCCCAACTTAAAAATATTTTTCCTTTGTTATGTGCCGTGTAAAGTGATGTTGAATCTTTTTGAGAATATGCACTCCAATTTAAAAGGCTAAAAAACACTACAAATAGCATTTTAGTTGGGTTTACTATCATTTGTTATAATAAGTTATTTAGTTAGATGAATACTTGGACGCATGAAACGTTAATTCCTTAACATTTCACCATAAAAAAAAGCAGTTTTGTTATTTATTGAATTTCAATGAGAATTCGAACGTAATAACAAAACTGCAATAGTTTTTTTATTCAGTATGCAAAAGTAAGTAAAATTATAAACTTTGAATCGTTTTTCTGATAGCTACTAAATTGGTAAGTAATTTTTCGAGATTATCTAAATGCAGCATATTTGCACCATCACTTTTAGCGTTTGCTGGATCAAAATGGGTTTCAATGAATAAACCATCCGCTTGATTAACAATACCTGCTCTGGCAATAGTTTCAATCATGTCTGGACGTCCACCGGTAACTCCTGCAGTTTGGTTTGGTTGTTGTAAAGAATGCGTAACATCTAGAATTGTTGGAGCATATTCACGCATGGTTGGAATGCCGCGGAAATCAACAATCATGTCTTGATAGCCAAACATAGTTCCTCTATCTGTAATCCAAGCTTTATCACTCCCTGAATCTTTAACTTTCTGTACCGCATGTTTCATGGATTCTGGACTCATAAATTGTCCTTTTTTTAAGTTTACCACTTTGCCAGTTTGGGCAGCAGCAACCACCAAATCGGTTTGGCGAACAAGAAAAGCAGGTATTTGTAAAACATCCACATATTCTGCTGCCATGACAGCATCAGATACTTCGTGGATATCCGTAACCGTTGGAACATCAAAAACTTCTGAAACTTTTTTAAGGATTTTAAGCGCTTTTTCATCGCCAATTCCAGTAAAACTGTCAATGCGACTGCGGTTTGCCTTTTTGAAACTTCCTTTAAATATAAAAGGAATTTCAAGTTTATCCGTTATGGTCAAGATTCTTTCAGCTATACGCAATGCCATATCTTCGCTTTCAATAGCACATGGTCCTGCTAATAAAAAGAAATTATCAGCATCTATATGTTTTAATTTAGGAACGTCTTTAAGTGTCATTTGGACTATATTTTAAGCTGCAAAGATACACATTTAAAAAGTTTTTTTAATGCTATTTCGTATCATCCATAATGACATAATAAAATTGGTAAATACAAATAGACCACCAACTATTATAAAGCTTTTAACCGTTTCTGAAAATGAAATAATTTTAAACAAATCAGATAAGTATGCTAATATCATATAAGATGATAAGCATACAAAAACAATGCCGAGTGTAAAGTTAAGATGTTTACTTGGTTTAAAAAGTTGCCAAACAAAAGGTAATGCACATAATAAAATGGGATAGGCAGACAAGCCTTGCTGTCTATTAACATGCGTAAACCAATAGGCTATGGCTGCTATGAAATATAAATATGGAATAAACTTGTAATAATTATCTACTGGCTTCATGTCTACAAAAATTAGATTTTACACTGATTTTTTGCAGTAAATAAAATCCTCTTTATTGCTATTAAATCGAGTTGAAATTATATTTACTATCAATTATTATACAGCCAAATATACAAATAGTTCATATATCAAAAAGCAACTATAACAATTTATTAACGAAAGATTTTGAGTTAAACAGTTGTCATTTTAGAATGAAATTATAAAATTTTAGTTCAATTAAATGCGGAATTAACCCATAAATTAGAGCATATAACCCATATAATGCAAGGTGTTTAACATTTATTGCGTTTCAAGTTTAATTCCAGCATAAATTAACGTACATTTGCGCGCTTAAAATAAGGCACTAATTATGGCTCAAATAAAAAATATAGCAATCATTGCTCACGTCGATCACGGTAAAACTACACTGGTAGATAAAATTATGTATCACTGTCAATTGTTCCGTGAAAACGAGAACACAGGTGATTTAATTTTAGATAATAATGATTTAGAACGTGAACGTGGAATTACTATTACGTCTAAAAACGTTTCAGTAATATATAAGGACACTAAAATTAATATTATTGATACACCTGGTCACGCCGATTTTGGTGGTGAAGTAGAACGTGTACTAAATATGGCTGATGGCGTTTTGTTATTAGTTGATGCTTTTGAAGGTCCTATGCCACAAACGCGTTTTGTATTACAAAAAGCAATCGATTTAGGTTTAAAGCCTTGTGTTGTTGTTAATAAAGTAGATAAAGAAAACTGTACTCCAGATGAAGTGCATGAAAAAGTATTCGATTTAATGTTCGAATTAGGCGCAGAAGAGTGGCAGTTAGATTTCCCAACCGTTTACGGTTCAGCTAAAAATAACTGGATGAGTGACGACTGGAAAAATGAAACCGATAATATTGAACCATTATTAGACATGGTTATCGAGCATATTCCATTTGCCAAGATTGCAGAAGGAAATACACAAATGTTAATTACATCATTAGACTTCTCTTCATTTACAGGACGTATTGCTATTGGTCGTTTAACACGTGGTGGACTTAAAGTTGGTCAGAATATTTCGTTAGTAAAAAGAGACGGAAGCATTGTTAAAAATAAGATTAAAGAATTGCATGTTTTCGAAGGAGTAGGTCGTAAAAAAGTTGAAGACGTCCAAGCTGGTGATATCTGTGCTATTGTAGGTCTTGAAGGTTTTGAAATTGGTGATACCGTTGCAGATGCTGAAAATCCTGAAGGTTTAAAAACAATTGCTATTGATGAGCCAACCATGAGTATGTTGTTTACCATTAACGATTCGCCATTTTTTGGTAAAGATGGTAAATTTGTAACCTCTCGTCATATTAAAGACCGTTTATATAAAGAGCTTGAAAAGAATTTAGCCTTACGTGTTGAAGAAACAGATAGTGCTGATAAATTTATGGTTTTTGGTCGTGGTGTTTTACACTTGTCGGTTTTAATTGAAACCATGCGTCGTGAAGGTTACGAGCTTCAAATTGGTCAACCACAAGTAATTATCAAGGTTATTGATGGTGTTAAATGTGAGCCAATTGAAGAAATGACCATTGATTTACCAGAGCATGTATCTGGTAAAGCTATTGAAATGGTAACCATGCGTAAAGGTGAAATGACAAGTATGGAAGCTAAAGGTGACCGTATGGTTTGTCAGTTTTTAGTACCTTCACGTGGTATTATTGGTTTACGTAACCAATTACTAACAGCAACTGCTGGTGAAGCAATTATGGCACACCGTTTTAAAGAATACCAACCCTTGAGAGGTGGTATTCCAGAGCGTCAAAATGGGTCTTTAGTATCTATGGAGAAAGGTCAAGCAATTCCTTATTCTATTGATAAATTACAAGATCGTGGTAAGTTTTTTGTTGATCCAGGTGAAGATATTTATGAAGGTCAAGTAATTGGTGAAAACTCACGTGGAGACGATATGGCTGTTAACGTAACGAAGACGAAAAAGTTGAGTAACGTTCGTAGTTCTGGTGCTGATGATAAAGCGAAGATTGTTCCGGCAATTAAGTTTTCTTTAGAAGAAGCTTTAGAATATATTCAAAAAGATGAATATGTTGAGGTAACACCAAACCACATTCGTTTACGTAAAATTTTCTTAACAGAAGTAGAAAGAAAACGTAACAAGAATTTTTAATATAATTCTGTTACTTATTTTATTATAAATTTAAGAGGAATCCGTAAAACGGTTCCTCTTTTTTATCTCTAATAATTATGGAAGATATTTTCGGAATCAGTATTACAGAATGGGTTGGTTATCTTGCTATGGCAGGCTTATTAATTTCCTTTACTATGAAGGATGTTAAAAAACTCCGCATTATTAATACCATAGGCTGCGTGCTTTTTGTAACCTACGGATTTATGTTGCAGATATCTTGGCCAATCATTATATCTAATGGTGCCATAGCACTAATAAATCTTTATTATCTTTTGATTAAGAAAGATTAGACTTTTACTATATTTACAAAAACTGAATTATGTATTTTTTATATTTTGATCCAAGTGTAGGTGCTATGATTGTGCAAGCTATCGTTGCAACAGTAGCAGGCGTTATTCTGTTTTCAAAAAATTTAATGTATAAGATTAAAACTTTTTTTGGATTACATAAGCATCAAGATGATTTGTATGAAGATATAAACGTTGATGATTCTGATGTAGATAAAAAATAACAATTTGGAAAATACGAGGCATACTTCTTCTTTTCGTGATCCTTCTGGTTTTGTTTTTACAGAAGATAATCTGTTAAAACGCATCATATTTCCTATTTACTTCAAACAGTATAATGCTTTAAATGATTCAGGGTTTTTTAATAAGTTGTTTCATAATCAGCTATTAGTTCCGCATCAAGAACTAAAAAAATCTGCTACCGAAATCCATATTCAGCCCGAACAAATTCCTTTTATAAGTTATCCGTATGAGTGGAGTTTTAATCAGTATAAAGAGGCAGCTTTACTTACGCTTAAAATTCAAAAATATAGTTTAGAGCATGGTTTTTCTTTAAAAGATGCCTCTGCTTTTAATGTTACATTTCATAATGGTCAAGCCCTATTTATTGATACCTTATCGTTCGATTTTTATAATGAAAATGAGCCTTGGCGAGCGTATAAGCAGTTTATTACTCATTTTTTAGCACCTTTATTATTGGCACATTATCATGGTGCGCAATCCTTAAAAATGATGACAAATTTTATTGATGGGATTCCAATAAATATGTTAACCAGTATGTTGCCTTTTAAAACAAAATTAAATCCGTTTTTATATTCAAATATTCATTTGCTGGCTAAATTTGAAGACAAGCATAATGAAGATTATGAAGGAACAGCAAACCCGAAAAAACTATCTAAAAAAGCGCAGCTTAACATTATTACAAGTCTTTACGACTATATAAAAAAGCTGAACATTAAAGAGTATTCAGAATGGGGAAATTATTACGAAAAAACCAATTATGCTCAAGACGCCTTTAATTATAAAGCCGATTTAATTAATTCTTGGGTTCATAAATTAAATACTAAAACACTTATTGATGTTGGTGGAAATGATGGTACGTTTGTGAGACGAATTACACATAAATTGGATACAGCTATTGTTTGTGATATTGATAATAACGCTGTAGATTTTAATTATACCACTTTAAAAATAAATAAAGAAAAACATATTATTCCTCTAGTATTAGATGTGCTAAACCCTTCAGCTGGTTTAGGATTTAATAATACGGAACGCGATTCTTTTTTAAATAGGATTCAACAATTTTCACCAGATGTTACATTAGCGTTGGCTTTAATCCATCATATAACCCTTTCTGGAAATGTTACATTTAATATGTCTGCAAATTTTTTCGCTTCCTTTTCTAAACACCTTATTATTGAATTTCCAAATCGGGAAGATTCTTGGGTGCAAAGATTATTAAATACAAAAGGCGAATTTAAAGCACATTTCGATTTTTATTCCGAAGAAAATTTTGAAGAAGCGTACAGTAAAATTTTCACAATTGTGGAAAAAGTATCCATACCAAACGCCAAGCGTACCATGTATTTTTTAAAACTGAAATAGATGAGTACCATTCGTGATGCCATTATAAATTTTACTAAAAGCCCGAAACAAGCGCCTGTTTTAGCCGCAATTGCAGCTGGTTTGTATCCACTTTTGTATTATTATAACGTAAATTTCACCATTATAAATTCTTGGGAACAGATTCTTTTTTTTACCATCTATTTCATTATTGTCCCTATTTTACTTTTTAGCTTTTTTCTATGGTTGGTAAATAAAATATCTTTTTTTAAACCTGTAAGCCGTTTTTTGTTGCCTATTTTAAATTTTGGTTGGCTTGCATATTTGCTGGTAATTATTACTCAAGGTTTTAAATGGAAACTTGTTACTGCTGTTGTTTTTGCAGCCATTTTAGCTGCTATTTTATTGGCTAAATATTTCAAGAAAATCATAGTCATTCAGTTGTTAATGGCTGTAGTTGTTGGCGGAATGCTTCTAAATTATCTGTTTTTCCAAATTGAAAAACCAGAAACGTGGATGCAGCAACCTGATAGTATTGAAGCTGCTGTTTTTAAAACCAAGCCCAACATTTATCTGATTCAACCAGATGGTTATGTCAATTTTTCAGAAATAGATTCAGGCTTTTATCAATTTGATAATACTAATTTTAAAAATTATTTATTAGAGAATAATTTTAAATTATATAATGATTTTCGGAGTAATTACTACTCAACGTTAAGTTCTAATAGCTCTATGTTTGCTATGAAACATCATTATTATAATCATCCTAAAAATAACATTCGGGAAGTGTATAATGCCAGAAATATTTTAATTGGCAAAAACCCTGTTATTAATATTTTAAAGCAAAATGGGTACAAAACAAATTTACTAATTGGTAAATCGTATTTGCTAATTAATCGTGGTGAAATGGCTTATGATTATTGCAACATATCTAAAGACAGTTTGTCTTATTTTGCTAGAGGATTTCAAATGTCGGCTGATATTTTTTCAGATTTAAAAGTGCTTCAAAAGGAAGAAAATTCAAAACCTAGTTTTTATTTTTTAGAAGAATTATCTCCGGGTCATATTACTAATAAATCAAATCCAGGACCTATTGCTAGTCAAGAGCGCGATCATTATATTGAGAAATTAGAAACAACAAACGTTTGGTTAAAAGAAGTTATTGATTATATTTCAAGTTACGATCCAAAAGCCATAATTATCATGGCAGCAGATCATGGTGGTTTTGTTGGTTTGAATTCAACCCAAGAAGCTAAAGAAAAACAGACGCATGAAGATATTGTTAAATCTATATTTTCAGCACAACTAGCTATAAAATGGCCTGATAATCATCATGAAATGTATGATACAAGTTTAAAATCATCTGTTAATGTGTTTCGGGTATTATTTGCGTATTTAGCTGAAAGTCCCAACTATTTAAAACAGCTTCAAGCAGATAAAAGTTTTATTCCAATTACTAAAGGTGCGCCTTTTGGTATTTATGAGTATATTAATGATCAGTATAAATTTGTTTTTAATAAAATAACCAAATAGAGAAATCATATTTTTGAATTTATAAGATTACATGAAAAAAATAGCCATTCTTTTACCTTGTTTTAATGAAAGTTCAGGAATTGATATTCTTACTAATCAGTTAGTTTCAGAATTAGAAAAACTACCCTATTTATTCGAATTAATTTTTATTGATGATGGCTCGCTTGATGACACTAAATCACGAATAGAAAATTTAAAAATATCGTCGCCTACCATTAACAGCGTTTTATTAGCCTTGAATTTTAATATGGGACACCAAAAAGCAATCCAACAAGGCTTGTTCTATGTAGAGTCGAAAGGTTTTGACCATGTCATTATTATGGATGCAGATGGTGAGGATGATCCTGCTGCTATACAGGAATTATTAAACCATGATAACATGGATTTGGTGCAAGTAATTCGTGGAAAACGTAATGAAAACTGGCGTTTCAAATTCTTTTATCGTTTGTATCAAAGCTTGTTTAAATTGGTAATTGGAAAACGCTTAAACTTTGGTAATTTCTGTATGATAAGCCCTAAATTAGTTAAAACAGCTACCGAAAATTCCTTTGTACATTTGGCCGCTTTTTTGGATAATCAAAAATGTGTAAAGGCAAAAGTAACATGGGATCGTAATCAACGTATTTCTGGCGAATCTAAAATGGGATTTAAAAACTTATTTTATCATGCTGTGAACTCCTTTGTAGAAAATGCGCAAAGTTTACTGTTTGTGTTTATAAAACTCTGTATGTTTTTAATTTTAGGTATTCTTATTTTAACAGGCTTTATTCTCTACAAAAAATACATAATAGATGTTGCTGTTCCAGGTTGGAGTAGTACACTCATGGCAACACTTTTTAATTCTTTACTTATCAGTATAGGTGTTTTTGTTTTAGGGTCGCTTCAATTAAATATATTAAGTAAACAAACAGCTAGTAAAAAGGTTATTTACTATACAGACAAACCTATTGCAAAGAATTGGTAAGTTTAAAATAGCCATCTTTTAAGAATAATACTATTTAATAAACATGATAAAAGATAAAAATTTAATATATATCGGTACGTTTGGTTTACTGGTCCGTATGTTAATCTTTTTTGTGTTTTATACCCATATCACAATCTATCCAGATAGTTCTGGGTATATTAATTTAGCTGAACATATTGCTGCTTTTAGTTATTCAGATTATGATGGTGCGCGTACGCCTGGTTACGCTATAGTTCTGGCATTGTCCTTTGGTAATTTATATATTACCCTTTTTTATCAATTTCTATTTGGTATTGTTTCTGCCATTTTATGGTATTTGCTATTGCAAAATTTAAGGTTCTCTAAAAAACAGAGTTTATATATCACGCTGTTTTTACAAACGTTTATTCATGTTTACTTTTTTGAAACAGCTATTTTAATGGAGTCCTTTATTCTTGTATTAATTTCTCTTATTTTTTACTTAATAACGCTCAATAAGCATACGTTTTTAATTCATTTGACACTTAGTTTACTATTTGGTTATTTGGTGCTTACCAAGCCATTTTATCTCTATATTCCATTTCTGTTATATGGCTTTTGGTTTTTGAAAGATCCTAAAAACTTAAAATTATTAGCATCTCGATTTATTATTTTAGTATTTCCTGTTGTGGCCTATTTAGGATGGTCTTCAGTCATAAAAAAACACCATGGTTACTTTTCATCTACCACATTAATGGGTGTTTATTTATCACAAAATGTTGTACGTTTTGCAGAAAAATCGCCTGATGAATTTAAATGGCTTTCAGAACCTTATGTCGCGTATCGTGACGAAGCTATTAAAGAGAATAAGGACATAGCCATGTCTATTTGGTATGCTTATGATGATGGTGCTTATGATACATATGGTATGGAATTTTCTGAATTATCTAAAGTATTAACTAAATATGCTAAAGTAACTATAGCCAACAATCCCATGGAATATGTGCATCAAGTTATATTTTATTCGTGGCGCGATTTCTGGAAACCAACTATTTATTGGAATTATAACGATTTTAATTTTAAATACGCCAATAAACTATTTCGTGGTATTTGGTATATCCAGGAACCCATTTTATATCTATTCCGTTTTGTGTTTTTGCTTCTCGTTCCCGTTTTATTAATAAAAGCCATTAAAAATAGACGGATAGATATCGGTTTTATAATAATGTCTGTTATATTTATAGCATCAATACTTCAGGCACTATTAACCTATGGCACTAATAATAGATTCAGTTTTCCTTTTGAATTTTTAATTATTATAAGTGTCCTGATGTATTTTAAAGAAAGAGATTGGTGGTTTTTAAAACCACTTGTAAATAAATTTAAATTTTGACGGATAGCACCCTAAATAAATCCACATATTCAGTGAAGTTTTATGAACGCTCGTTTTATTCTCAATGGAATAAACTAGTTCATCAGGCTAAAAATGCAACATTCTTGTTTCATCGAGATTTTATGGAATACCATCAAGATCGCTTTCAAGATGCCTCTGCTGTTGTTTTTAAAAACGATAAACCAATTGCCGTTTTTCCTGCCAATAAAGTAGAAAAAACAGTTTTTAGTCATCAAGGATTAACCTATGGAGGTTTGGTTTATAATACTAAATTGAAATTCCATTCGGTTTTAGAAATTTTTAAAATCCTTCTTCAATTTTATGAATCTCATGGGTTTGATAGTTTGCAATTAAAACAACTACCAGCTATGTATTCCAGTGTTCCAAATGCTGAAATTAGCTATCTTATGTTTTTATTGGAAGCCAAATTAATGAGACGGGATATGTTGTCTGTTGTCAATCTGTCAGAAAAAATAGCATTTTCAAAAGACCGAAAAGATGGTGTAAAACGTGCCATAAAAAATAATTTGGTTGTTAAAAACGACAATCTTTTTGAAGATTTTTGGAATACCATTCTCATACCTAATCTAAAAGCAAAACACGAAGCTAAACCTGTTCACTCCTTAGAAGAAATAAAATTATTACATAAGCGTTTTCCTGATAATATTAAGCAATTTAATGTTTATAAAGATGATAAATTGGTAGCAGGAACAACGGTTTTTATAACGGAAAACGTAGTACATTCGCAATACATTTCAGGAAATGCCAATAAAAACCAACTAGGAAGTTTGGATTTCCTACATGACTATCTTTTGAAAAAGGCCTTTAACGATATGCCGTTTTTCGATTTTGGTATTTCTAACGAAAATCAAGGTAAACAGGTTAATTCTGGTTTATTATATTGGAAAGAAGGTTTTGGAGCCCGAAGTATAACGCAAGATTTTTATGCTGTTCCATTGGCTAATCATGAAAAATTAAATAACGTGATGCTATGATTAAGTTTTTAGATCTTCCGGCTATAAATGCACGTTATGAAGCTGCATTTCAAGAGAAATTCAAACAGTTTTTAGACAGTGGAAATTATATTCTTGGTTCTGAAGTACAAGCTTTTGAGCAAAATTTTTCAAAATACTGCGGAACCAAACACGCAATTGGCGTCAGTAATGGTTTAGATGCTTTAATTTTAATATTCAAAGCCTATATAGCATTAGGAGAATTAAAGCCTGGTGACGAAGTTATTGTGCCTGCAAACACATTTATTGCGAGTGTTTTATCTGTAATTCATGCTGATTTAAAACCTGTTTTTATAGAACCAGATTTCAAAACTTATAATCTAGATGCATCTCAAATAGAGAAACATATATCATCAAAAACGAAAGCTATTTTGGTAGTTCATTTGTATGGTCAGTTGGCTAATATGAAAGCTATAAATCAAATAGCTAAAAACCATAAATTACTTGTTATAGAAGACGCTGCGCAAGCACAAGGCGCTAAATATTCTAACGGGAAAATAGCAGGAAATTTAGCAGATGCAGCAGCTTTTAGTTTTTATCCAGGTAAAAATTTAGGAGCTTTAGGCGATGCTGGAGCAGTAACAACAAATAATACTGATTTGGCAAAAATAATTTCAGAGTTACGAAATTATGGTTCTGAAGAAAAATATGTAAATGCACGTATTGGATATAATAAACGTTTGGATGCGCTTCAAGCAGCTTTTTTAACTATTAAATTGCCGGATTTAGATACCGATAATACCCAACGGCGTGCTATAGCAAATCAGTATTTGAAAAATATTAAAAACCCTAAAATTAGTATGCCTTTTTATGATGATACTGAAAATCATGTCTTTCATTTATTTGTTGTTCAAGTAGATGATAGAGCATCTTTAGTGAATTTTTTAAAAGAAAATGGTGTTGGAACTTTAATTCATTATCCCATACCACCACACAAACAAATAGCTTTAACAAACTATTCCCATTTAAAATTGCCAATTACCGAAGCCATACACAAAAATGTAGTTAGTATTCCTTTAAGTCCCATTTTGACTAAACCAGAAATAACTAAAATTATAAATCTATTAAATGCCTATTAATTGAAACGCCTACTAAATTATATAAATAACAATGTCTTGTTTAAAGTCGCGTCTTTAAACTCGGTTTCTATGATTGTTAAAATCATTTCAGGATTTTTAACATCTAAAGCCATTGCTTTATTTGTTGGATTAGAAGGGATGGCTTTAATAGGAAATTTACGAAATTTTTTAAGTTCAGTTCAGGCCGCATCCATATTGGGTTTATATAATGGTGTGGTGAAATATGTTGCAGAATTTAAGGAGAATACCCTTGAGCTAAGTAAGACTATTTCAACAGTTTTCTATTCGGGTTTTATTTCAACAATATTAATTTCATTCTTCTGCTATTTTAATGCGGATGCCATTAATGATTATGTGTTTTCATACTATAATGATTATGCCTATGTTATTCGTATTATGGCAATTGCACTCCCGTTTTATGCCTTAAATATGTTCATATTTGGGATTTTAAATGGCTTTTCCAAATATAAAATCTTGATTATTATAAATATTATTGGTCAGATTTTTGGACTTTCTATTACCATTCTATTAATTTACAAAGAGCGTATAGATGGTGCTTTAATTTCTGTTGTTATTTCAGAATCTTTATTGTTTTTAATAACCCTGGTTGGTATTGCTAACAGGCGCAGTTTAGCATCTTTAATTCAAGTAAAACACATAAGTTTTGATTATGTAAAAAAATTGAGTTCCTATTCTATAATGGCCATATTTTCAGCCTTTTTACTGCCAATTGTAGCCATCGCCATTCGAAATTATATTACAGATACCGTTGGACTGAAAGAAGCTGGTATGTGGGAATCCATGAATCGTATTTCCAAATACTACTTAATGTTTGTGTCTTCATTATTAACCTTATATATTTTGCCTCGTTTTTCTGAAATTGATAATAAAAAAGAGTTTCGAGCCGAAGTTTTTAATTTCTATAAATCCATTATTCCAATATTTGCAGCGGGCTTAATTGTTATTTATTTATTGAGACATATCATTGTTTTGGTTGTGTTTACAGACGAGTTTAAGCCAGTTGCCGATTTATTCCT
>DIAL01000100.1:0-1538 GCA_002414705.1 Flavobacteriaceae bacterium UBA5079 | reverse complement strand
GCGATTTTGTAAAAGTACTTTCCATAGTTATTGCCTATCAATTTTTAGCAAAAAAAATGTTTTGGCATTATATTATAACCGAAGCTTTTTCAGTGGCTATTCTATATCTAACCAGTATTTACTTTATAGATATTTATGGTGTAAAAGGTGCTAATATTGCACATTTTGCAACCTATGTTTTATACTATGGACTGATATTACTTATTTTTAGTTCATCTTTATTTGGTGTGATTTCAGAAGATGAGCATGAAAATAAATTAGATTCTTAAACTATGAATACTAAAACCTGTCACATATATATAGATAATAAACCGTATGAGTTTAATGTAAAGGGTGAATTTTTCTGGGGAAAAGAAGAATTACTCTATAATAAAACAAATAGTGTTTTATCTAAAATGCCATGGGAGAACCAAGGTTTTAAAGTTGTTACAGCTTTTATTAATGACGAGTTCGAAAGATTAAAAAAATCGTTAACCCAAAATATTGTTGATGCAATTAAAGCGAATAATATAGCTTTTAAAGAGAGTGAATTTACTTTAGACAAATACCATGAAGTCGTAAATACAGACCATTTACACAACCAAGTAATTAACTTAACGAGAAATTTAGAAAACAAAGATTTCGATTTTAACATAGATACGCTAGCTCAACGCTTTGGAGATATTTTAGGGTATAGATTGACGTCTTGGGTTGAAGAATTACAGAAATCACACATCCAAATTAGAATTAGCAGACCAAATTCTTTAGATATAAATCCGCCTCACAGAGATGGTTATTTAAGCTATTGGGAAGATATTATAAATGTATGGATTCCCATTGAAGGTTGTAATGAAAATTCATCTTTGCCAGTTTGTTCAGGGAGTCACCTAATTCCAGAAAATGACATTTTAAGAACCGAAAGTAAAGGAGCCGAAATTAATGGGAACATATATTATGTGCCTTGTATTTTGGAAACCAAAAGCGGTAGTATTAAAATGATTCGACCAAACCCTAAACAAGGTGAGGCTTTAATTTTTACACCGTTTTTAATTCATGGAGCAGCTGTAAATAATAATAAGGATATAACTAGAGTGTCTTTGGAGTTGCGTTTTCCTAGAGTTTAGATTTCCACGTGTCTAAATACATTTTAGCAACGTTTATATAATGATGTTCTTTTTCAATAAATGCTCTGGCATTTTTAGATATTTCTGTAATTTTCTCTGGATGTAAAATGAGCCATTCTAGTTTTTTGGTCGAATTTTCAGCATCAGGTAGTGCGTTTATGGCAACCGTATTTTCTTCAATATTATAATAATCTAGCCATTCCTGTTCTGCTCCTGTAAAAACAACTTTGCCTTTTGCCATAGCTTCTAGTGCATTAAAGCCTTGGTCGTAAGCAAAAACCTGATCTAATAAAATATGAGCTGTATCAAAAGCTTTTATATAATCATCGTAAGGCAAGCTTTTTACGGTGATAATCTCAATTTTGTGAGCATAATTTGATTTTAAAATCGCTAAAGCAGCTTCAAAAATATCGTTCCCTTTTTTGTAATAATTCT
>DIAL01000121.1:11204-18212 GCA_002414705.1 Flavobacteriaceae bacterium UBA5079 | reverse complement strand
AGGTCGATCCGGTTTTCTTGGGCCAGACGGCGATAGCTCAGGTCTTTTGCTAGATCGCGGATCAGAAACCAGCCAAAACCCCCTTCGGGAAGATCGCAGACCGGGCGGTCGATCTCTTGCGGCAGGCCCAAGGGCGCTTGCAGGTCGGGCATCGGCAGCCCCTCGTCCGACACGGCAAGGTGCAGGCCATCGGGCGCATGATGGCAGGCAATGTGGATGGGGCCGGGAAGGTCGGCATCCGAATAGGCATGTTCGACGATATTGTTGAGCATTTCGGCGACGACCAATCGCACCACGCAGACCTCTTCGGCCTCAAGCGCGAGGCAGGTGAGACCGTCCAGCAAGAGCGTCAGAGCCTCCCGCGCGGCGTGGGGGCCGCTATGAACGGTGATCTCAAACGGGCAAAGCGCAGAGCGCGCGGCGGGCTGCCGCATGGCGCTATCCCCGGTGCGCGCTGAGGGCGGCGTCCAGCGTGTGAAAAATGCCAAAGACCGTGTCCATCCGGGTAAGGGTAAAGACCTTTTCCACCGCCGGAGTTAGCCCGGCCAGCACCAAGGCCCGCTGCGGTGCCAGATGTTTCATCGCCGCCACGATCGCGCCCAGCCCGCTGGAATCGATGAAGTTGACCCGGTGCAGGTCAAGGATCACCACCGATGGCGCTTGGGTGGTGGCGCGGCGCACCGCGTCCTTGAACTCCAGCGCGGCGGCGGCGTCGATCCGTTCGTGCAGCACGCTGACCACGCAAAAGCGGTCTTCTGTTTTGGCGGAAACTTCCATAAACATGCCTCGAGACTTTGAAGTTCGAGACGTGATTAACCGTAAAACCTTACCAACTGGTGTGCGGTGCAACTCTAGGAGAACGTGATGCGCAATGTCGTGATAACCGGTGCAGCCAGAACCCCGATGGGCGGTTTCCAAGGGGCTTTCCAAGGGCTGACAGCCGCGGAATTGGGCGGCAGCGCAATCAAGGCGGCGTTGGGGACGACGGACCCCGCCGAAGTGCAGGAGCTGCTGATGGGCTGCGTTTTGCCCGCAGGGCAGGGCCAAGCGCCCGCGCGTCAGGCCGGGTTCAAGGCAGGTCTGGGCGAAGAAGTGCCCGCCACTACGCTTAACAAAATGTGCGGCTCTGGCATGAAAGCGGCGATGATGGCCTTTGACCAGATCGCGCTTGGCCATACCGATGTGATGGTCGCGGGCGGCATGGAGAGCATGACCAACGCGCCTTATGTGCTGCCCAAGATGCGCGGCGGCGCGCGGTTGGGCCATGGGCAGGTGATCGACCATATGTTCCTTGATGGCCTGGAAGACGCCTATGACAAAGGCCGCCTGATGGGCACCTTTGCCGAAGATTGCGCCGAGCGGTTTCAGTTTACCCGTGAGACCCAAGACAACTATGCACTCGCGTCGCTGTCGCGGGCGATTGAGGCCCAAGAGGGCGGTGCCTTTGCGGATGAAATCGCCCCGGTTGAGGTGACATCGCGCAAGGGCAGCACCACGGTCGGCGCGGATGAGCAGCCTGCCAGCGCCCGGCCTGAGAAGATCCCTCAGTTAAAACCGGCCTTCCGTGAGGGGGGTACGGTGACGGCGGCGAATTCCTCGTCGATCTCCGATGGGGCGGCGGCGCTGGTGCTGGCGGATGAGGAGACTGCCAAGACCCGCGGCCAGACCATCCGCGCTCGGATCGTCGGCCATGCCAGCCACGCCCAAGCGCCGGGGCTTTTCACCACCGCACCCGTGCCCGCAGCGCAGAAACTGCTGGAGCGGATCGGCTGGAAGAAAGAAGACGTGGACCTGTGGGAGGTCAATGAAGCCTTCGCCGTGGTGCCGCTGGCCTTCATGCATGAGATGGACCTGTCGCATGACATCGTGAACGTCAACGGCGGCGCCTGTGCGCTTGGCCATCCCATCGGTGCCTCAGGCGCGCGGATCATGGTGACCCTGTTGAACGCACTGGAAAAGCGCGGGTTGAAGCGCGGTGTCGCGGCGATCTGCATCGGCGGCGGCGAAGGCACGGCCATCGCGATTGAGCGTCCCTGATCCCACGGCTCTTAGACGTATCCAAAGGGGGGCGTGCTGCCTCCCTTTCTATATCCGCAATATGAGTTTTTCCATGACAGTCGACTACCAAACCCTATCGAAAACCATTGCCGCTCTGACGGAGGGCGAAGACGATGCCGTGGCGCTGATGGCCACTTTATCAAATTTATTAAAAATACGCTTAAATCTTAATTTATTAAACTAAAACAACTGAATTATAATACTTTCACCAAATTCAATTATTTATATCGTGTTATTAAACACCCTATTATAATTATTTAAAATAGTATACAAAAAAGCCGCTAATTTTTAGCGGCTTTAATATTACTAAAATACTTTAAACTTATTGCTTAATAACTCTTATTGTTTGAACCGTGTCATTGATTGTTACTTTAACAAAATAGTTACCTGTCTGTAAATTAGACATATCTACTTCGCTATTAATAGTGTTTGGTGACGTTCTTAAAACTTCTTGTCCTAACATGTTATACATAACTACATTGTCAATAGTATTTTGAGCATTTAATGTTAATGTATTTTTAACTGGGTTCGGATAATACGTAAAAGCAGCCTGATTTTCTACAGTCTCAACACTTAATGTTGAGCAAGAAACCATAGCTTGCCAGCCTTCTCTACTTACAGAACCATCAGAAGTAAAGACAAAGGTTAATGCTCCCGAAGGATCAGTAGATGTAATCATCATACCTTGCAAATCACCAGTTCCTGAAGCAGGAACATCATCTCTATCCCAACACCAAATAGTTCCACCTCCTGGAGGATTAATGGTTGGAGAAGACGCATTAGGACCATCGTGAATGGTTAATCCATCATAACAAGCTGCAGCACCATCGTTTTCTGTACTAAAAGCTGTAAAATCTACTGTAACGGCATTTCCTGGTGCATCAGGTAAAATTGTGTAAGTAATATCTTCATCAATACCATAATCTCCAGAAGCTCCACCTGAATCTAAAAATATTCCGTTAGTACAATCTGGTGCAACAGCTACATAAGGTGTTGCAAAAGTAAATGGACCTACCCATGCAGAAGTTCCATCAACACCACAATCTGCTTGAACATAAAACGCATACGTATTATCTCCAACTAAACCAACTTGATTGTATGGATTAGTAACTCCAGAAGCAGTTGCTACTCCTGTTACCATACCACCTGCTGATACATCTACTAATTCAATGTTCCATGAAGCAGATGCTCCGTTTTCTATCCATCCTAAATCAGCTGAAGTTTCTAATATAGCGGTAGCAGTTAAAGCTGAAGGCGTAGGACACGTTTCCATTGTCGTGAACGAAAATGGTCCAACCCAATTAGAAACATCACCACCACAATCTGCCTGTACGTAAAATTGGTAATCATTATCCTCCGTTAAGCCAGTAATGCTAAAAGGATTAGATACTCCAGTATCAGTAGCCGTACCAGTTACAGTTCCAGCAGCAGTAACATCTACTATTTCAACATTCCAAGATGTAGCAGTACCATTTTCCGTCCATCCTAAATCTGCTGTAGTATCTGTAATCATAGATGCATTTAAAGCATTTGGATCTGGACAAGCAGGTAATTCATCAAAAGTTATATTATCTATTGCTATATCACCTTCAAATGTCCCTGCGCTTGTTGCTCTAAACGTAACTGTAATAGTCTGTCCGGCATACGCAGATAAATCTATAACCGCTAATTCCCAAGGTGCTGTTGCCGATGCTTGTTGTTGTCCAGACAATGTCCAAACATTTGTAACACCATTTACTAAAACATCTAAAGTTCCTATTTGCATTCCAAACATGTGATAATCAAAGGTTAAAGATGGCGCTGAAAGCGCTGTCAAGTCTACTGAAGGAGATACTAAATTTGTTATATCACCACTTACACCATTAGAAGCTTCCGTAAAGAAATAGTTACCAGTTGTGATACTTGGATCAGGTCCTGTTCCTCCTGAACTCGTATCTGTGCCTGCTGCTGCTTCCCAGAAGTATACACCACCAGTAGCAGTCCAACAGTTTTCAGACGCAAAAGCTACGTCAGCAGCAGTTGTAAAGGTTTCAAAATTTTCAGTGTAAGGTGCTACAAATACAGTACAAGCTGTTCTAAATGTAAATGGTCCAACCCAATCAGATGTACCATCCATACCACAATCAGCTCTTACGTAGAAATCGTATAAGGTATTAGCCATTAATGTAGCTGTATAAGGATTTGTAACACCTACATTTGTAGCCACTCCTGTTGCAGGCGTTCCACTTGCAAGAATTTCAACATCATAAACCGTAGCCGTTCCATTCTCGGTCCATCCTAAATCTGCTGATGTGTCTGTAATCATAGTTGCAGTTAAAGCAGAAGGATCAAGACATGAAGGAGGTGCAGCAGATGTGATAGTAGGAGAAGACAAACAATAACCCCATTGCCAACCATCAGCATCATTATAAGACAAACGATACTGAAAACCTGATAATTGGGTTGCAGTATATCCCGAAATATCAAGTGGAGCCGTTGTATAAGCAACAGTTCCTGCACAAGTTCGGAAATCTGTATTTGTAGAATTCCCTAAAAATGTTTGTATTACAGACCAAGACATGGTATCTGCGTCATATACTTCTAAAGCAAGTACATCGCCTCCTAATGCTCTGTAAACATAAGTACCACTGACGGTAATCCATGTTTCGCCAGCTCCATTAGCAGCAGTAAGATCAATTATTGGTGATGTTGCTTGAACATCATCAAAAGAACCGTTACCAGCAGTATCATCGTCAAAACCAAATGTTGCGTCTGCCGTTGGGTTTGATAATAATCCTCCGGCCGTGTAGGTTCCTGACAAGGTCCATGTGGCATTAGGCCAACTGGCTGCTTGATTTAATGTTTGTGAAATACCCATATAGGTACTTAACAAGAACATTGTCGTAAAAATTTTAATCGTAATTTTTTTCATAATAGTTTGATTATTAAGTTAATAGCTCCCCTAATATATGGTTAATATTTAATAATTTAGTGAGATGATTTTATAAATCGACTAAACGTATAAAAACATCGATTAAATGTATTTTATTTAGACTAGTGAAAAAATCATTAAATTATATTTGATGCTAACTCAATGTCTTTTGAATTTTGTTCATTCTATTATAATAGTTTGAAAACAAAAAAAAACTAAATATCAAGATTAATTGAACTTCATATTTTCAGAAAAAAGCCTAGAAGGGCCTTATATTAATGAAACAATCAAAAAAAAATATTTTACTCACAATACATGATTAGAATTGAAAATTATAATAAACAAGATGGAACAAGCAATCAGTTTATCTTTTCTAGCACTTATTTTTCTATCATTTTTTCTTGTGAAACAAAAAAGAAAATTCAGATTCTGAAACAGCATCCAAATTTTATACAGATTCTATATTTAGCTAAAAATTATCAGAGTACAGAAAACACAATAAATATCTGCCAAAGGATTTTAATAGCAACCTAAATATCCAATTATCTCTGCTATAGATGGAAGTAGCGACACTGAAAACAGTCTCTACAAAAGGCTAATAGGCTCCTTAATTAATAATCAAATCACTAACCCATTAGACTGATTACCAACCATTCAAACAATAAAATTGCAAACAGCACAAGTACTATAACGGGTAATGAAAACAAAGTATATCTCCATTTCGGAATTTTGAATATGCAGATAGAAACCCAATAAGGCCAGAAAATTCTTTGCTCGTAAATCGGTTTCAAAATCACTTGAGCTATTTTCAAGATGAAATATAACTCAAGTTGAAACTGAACTCAATAAAAAGCTAGATAAATCTAATCAGTATTTTTATGGTGTTTTTAATAGAGTTTCTTTGGGAATGAGTTTATTAATCGTCTATCCGAAGAAAATAGAAAACTTTATTTGCTTTTCAACTTTAGGTTGAGTCATACAATCTAATAGCTGGGAAGCTCAAATAAAATAACCTAGTTTATATTTGCAATACGAAAGCGAAGATCCATTTTTCTTAAAAAAAATGCAGAATTTATAAAGGAAACATACTCAAAATTTGTCCTAATCGCTGAAATAAAAGAATTTTTAAGATGGACAATATTATAAAAAATGTTAGGAAGCTTTTACAGAAACAATTATTAAATTCTTTAAAATTGTACAGATCACGTTTTAAACATAATTAGGAAACCATTATTTCTTAACTGAAATTTCGCAACAATTTAAAAGTCAGGCAACCTTTTACTAACATAATTCTTCTTTATAAATAGAGCTAGATGAATTAATAGCTAAATTTATTTATATGTTAGAAAATCCAAAAATAAATATCAAAATCAAACTAGCTTTCTTATGGACTGCTATAACATTTTGCTATTTTTATGGTGATTATTTTGAGCTTTATAAACCCTAAAAAGGAGTTAGCCTTCTTAATAGGCAGGAATATTTAGATATTCCAACAAGTTTATTAATAGCTTCTATAATTTTAGAAATTCCATCTGTAATATTTGCCGCATCAATACTTTTAAAACCTAATTAAATCGAATATTAAATCTAACTTTTGGATTAATTCTCACAATAATGATGGCATTTATTGCTGTCAATTCATTAAATGCTTGGTGTATTTTAGCTGTTATAGAAAGTGCTATTACAGCTTTAATTCTATGGGATACTTGGAAGTGGCTAAGCCAAAATTAAAAAAATGTTTTTCTTTAATTTGGCATAACAATCGCATAGCCTTCATGCTCCCATTTGGAAATACCGCCTTGCAAATCATAAATTTTCACAAAGCCAGCTTCAAGCATTTTTTCTGCACATTTGGCACTACGACCACCTTTTTTACAATATAAAATAACAGGTTGGTCTTTATCCAGTTTCAAAATGTCTTCATCAAAAGTTGCGGAAAAGAAATCGATATTCTGAAAATTTTCAATATATCCTTCAGCATATTCTTCTGGTGTGCGCACATCAATAAGTTGCACATTATCCAATTCTAAAAGTGTTTG
>DIAL01000121.1:9093-10969 GCA_002414705.1 Flavobacteriaceae bacterium UBA5079 | reverse complement strand
CAAGTGTTCTTTTCATAATTCTATATTTATGGATAAGCAACCTCACCAGTCCAATCGGTAAAACCGCCTACCAAATTAAATGTGCTTTCAATTCCCATTTGGTTCATAATAGCACAAGCTTGTGCGCTACGACCACCAGACTTACAATATACATAGTATTTTTTTGAGGCATCCATAGCTTGGACTTTCCCAATAAATGTATGACTTTGAAAAATATCTATGTGTTCAGCTTTCGGAATCATACCCTCGGCTACCTCTTCATCGGTACGAACATCTATAATAATAGCTTCGGTATCTTTTTCTAATTGCTCGCGCCAAGCGGCTTGTGATAAATCTGACATATTTTATAAATTTCTTCAAAATTACTACTTATTCATTAATAGACGAAAAAAAATCCGAACTGTTACGTTTCGGATTTTTTTTTAATTTCTATTCAGATATTGTTTACACTTTTATACTACAACCAATAGCACGTGTTTGGGTTTCTTTGATTGGTTTTCCAGACAATAATGCATCTACGGCATCTTCAGCATATTTCTGATTAACCGCTTTTGCATCTTGATAATTATCATCAATAGCGCCAATGTATTGTACTTGATTACCATCTGGTGTTTTCAATAATATATAAACATGAGGTGTTTTTGTAGCACCATATTGTGGGTAAATTTTCTGACCTTCGTCCATTAAATAAGGAAATGTAAATCCTTTAGCTTTGGCTCGCGCTCTCATAGCTTCCATATTATCTTCTGGTTTTACTTCCGTATTATTTGGCATAATGGCAATTACAGGAAATCCTTTCTCAGCATATTTTTCATCCAATGCTATAATACGATCTTCATAAGCCACTGCATACGGACAGGTATTACAAGTAAAAATGACAATAAACCCTTTAGCGTCTTTATAATCTTTTAATGACACCATCTTGCCATCTATATTTTCTAGGCTGAAATCGGTGGCCATATCACCAACTTTATATCCTGTACTTTCCGTTTTTACTGTAAAAGCAAAAAAGGTAACGACTGCTAAAAGCACAAATGTTGTTTTAAGTATTTTCATCATAATTAGTATTTTAAAAATTTATTTAATTCGGTTTCTAAAGTTTCATAAGTGAAGGTTTGCTCGTAAAACATCCGCTTCTCTTTATTATAAATAAGCGTTGCTGGAATAGCACCACTCCAATCTTTACTTACTTGCGGAATCCAATTATTAGCATCTACATCATTCAATACTAAAACTTCGGATTGCAAGTTTTTCTCTATTATAAACGGCTTGAGTTTGGTTTCATATTGCCTTGGGAAATCCAAACTTACCAATAATATTTTTATGTTTTCAGACTTATAGTCGTGTCCTAATTTCTCAAACACAGGTAACTCTTTTACACACGGTCCACACCAAGTGGCCCAAAAGTTAACGACATAGGTTATATCATCATTTTTATTAAGAAATGGTTTCAACCCTTCAAAATCGTAAACCTGAAGACTATCTGATATATTGCTATCTGTTATATTACTATTTTCAAGCTGTTCGGTTTTGGAAACATCCTGACAATTCCATAAGATAAACACAAAAAAACACAGCACATATTTCATTAGCTAAAAATACATATTTGTTTTTAATTCAGTTTACCTTTAACAAACATTTTAACGGAGAGAATATCTTTTTCGCCCTTTTTATGGATTATATTTTGGTTAGTTAGAATTTCATTTTATCTTTGACCAACAATTAAAAATATGAACACAATTTTAAATCATACGTGGTGGTGGAACAATCGAAATTCAAAATTCGTGAACTAATCCTATACGTATATTTAAACTAAACATACTTAAAAAAGGCTTGTCATTCACGACAAGCCTTTTTTAATTTAAACGCTACTGAA
>DIAL01000121.1:3234-9055 GCA_002414705.1 Flavobacteriaceae bacterium UBA5079 | reverse complement strand
TTTACACACATTATAAGAAAATACTAGCAGACACAATCACACCAGTGAGCGTTTATCTAAAAATTCGCGATAAATTTCCGAATAGTATTTTACTGGAAAGTAGTGATTATCATGCTAACGACAATACGTTTTCATACATCTGTTGCAATCCTATTGCTGATATTTCGGTGAAAAATGAAACCATAACACAAAACTTTCCGGATGGAAGTCAATTGATTCATAAAATTTCTAAAAAAACCAATGTCGTAAATCGTATTCACAAATTCACCAAGCGTTTTAAAATTCATTCGGATACCGATTTTAAATTTATTAATAATGGTGTATTTGGTTATATGGCTTATGATGCTGTTCGGTATTTTGAGGATATTAAAATTTCAAAAAAAGAAGGTCATCAGGATATTCCAGATATTCATTATGCCGTTTACCAAAATATTATAGCCATTAACCATCATAAAAATGAAGCCTATATTTTTGCACATTGTTTTAATACAGAAACTAATATTGATGAGATTTTACAACTCATCACCTCAAAAAATTTTGCTGCATTTAACTTTTCAACAACAGGTGAAACCACATCAAACTTAACAGACAAAGCATATAAAGACCAAGTAGAACTGGCTAAACAACACTGTGCGAGAGGTGATGTTTTTCAATTGGTTTTGTCGAAAAAATTCTCACAGAAATTTAAAGGCGATGAGTTTAATGTTTATCGTGCCTTGCGAAGTATTAATCCATCTCCTTATCTTTTTTACTTTGATTATGGCGATTTCAAAATCTTTGGAAGCTCGCCAGAAGCGCAATTAATTGTTAAAGATGAAAAGGCAGAAATTCACCCAATTGCTGGTACTTTTAAACGAACTGGTAATGATGAACAAGACACTATTCTTGCTAAACAGCTTGCTGAAGATGGCAAAGAAAATGCGGAACATGTTATGTTAGTAGATTTAGCTCGAAATGACTTAAGCAGACATGGTAGTCAGGTGGAAGTTGAAACCTACAGAGAAGTCCAATTTTTCTCGCATGTTATACATTTGGTGAGTAAAGTTACAGGTAAGAAGCATGCAGAAACTACCACTATGCAAATGGTTGCCGACACATTTCCAGCAGGAACATTAAGTGGTGCACCCAAACACAAAGCCATGCAACTCATTGAAAAATATGAAACAACAAGTCGGGATTTTTATGGAGGCGCAATTGGTTTTATGAATTTTCATGGTAATTTTAATCATGCCATTATGATTCGGACGTTTTTAAGTAAAAACCATGAATTACATTGGCAAGCTGGCGCAGGATTAGTATCCAAATCGGATCCTGAAAGTGAACTACAAGAAGTATATAATAAATTAGGCGCTCTAACAAAAGCGATAGAATTGGCAAGCGATATTTAAACATGGAAAACGACACACATATATTAGTTATTGATAACTATGATAGTTTCACCTATAATCTGGTGCATTATTTAGAAGATTTAGATTGCAAGGTTACAGTTAAACGAAATGACCAACTTACTTTAGATGAAGTGGATGCATTTGATAAAATTGTTTTATCGCCTGGGCCAGGCATTCCAGATGAAGCTGGTTTACTAAAAGCCATTATAAAAAGGTATGCAGCAACTAAAAGTATTTTAGGTGTTTGTTTGGGACAACAAGCTATTGGTGAAGTTTTTGGAGGCTCATTAACTAATTTAGAAACCGTTTTTCATGGAGTTGCAACTCAAATTACGGTTTCAGTTGATGATGAAGCACTTTTTAAGGGATTAGGAAAAAACATGGAAGTGGGACGTTACCACTCTTGGGTTGTTCAAAATAATTTACCGGATGTATTGGAAGCAACATCGTATGATGAAAATGGGCAAATTATGTCACTTCGGCATAAAATATTTGATGTCCGAGGCGTACAATTTCATCCTGAATCGGTTTTAACTCCTAATGGAAAACAAATGTTAGCCAATTGGCTGAAAAGTTAAATTGATGAAACAAATGATTCAAAAAAAAATGAAAAAACATAAGACATATTTAGTTTTTAGGGACATTCTGAAAATGGCTTCACCTTTAATTAAAATATAGAATCCATAAACGTCACTTTAAGTGATTTTTAAATCAAAATAATAGTATCAACAACGTCACTTCGAGTGATTTTTGAGGTACGAGAAAATAGTATCGAGAAGATGAAAAATATACTTAACAGACTCATTAACCAAGAACACATTTCTAGCTATGAAGCAAAAAGTGTTTTGGTTAACATTTCAAAAGGCAATTACAATCAGAGTCAAATAGCGTCCTTTTTAACGGTCTATATGATGCGAAATATTACTATTGAAGAACTTCAAGGCTTTCGCGATGCTTTATTAGAGTTGTGTATTCCGGTAGATTTAAAAGGCTACAATGCCATAGATTTATGTGGTACTGGAGGCGATGGCAAGGACACTTTTAATATTTCAACCTTGGCTTCTTTTGTAACAGCTGGAGCTGGTGTTCATGTTTCAAAACATGGTAATTATGGTGTATCATCTGCTTGTGGATCATCAAACGTTATGGAATATTTAGGCATAAAATTTAGTGATGACATTGGATTTCTAAAAACCTGTTTGGATCAAGCTAATATATGCGTACTACATGCGCCTTTGTTTCATCCTGCTATGAAAAATGTAGCACCTATCCGTAAGGAATTAGGTGTAAAAACATTTTTTAACATGTTAGGTCCTATGGTAAATCCTGCTTTTCCAGAAAATCAATTAGTTGGTGTTTTTAGTTTGGAGTTATTACGCTTGTATAGTTATCTGTATCAAAATTCGGATAAAAACTATAGCATTGTTCATGCGTTAGATGGCTATGACGAAATTTCATTAACGGGCTCCGCAAAAGTGATTAACAACACTTCAGAAATGATACTTAACCCAAGGGATTTTAGCGTAGAACCTTTAAAACAAGAAGCAATTCATGGTGGAGATTCAGTAGCTTCATCTGCTAAAATATTTACACATATTTTAAATGGACAGGGTACTAATGCACAAAATAATGTGGTTTGCGCAAATGCAGCATTAGCTATTTCAACAGTAAAAAACACATCCATTTCAGAAAGCTTTTCATTAGCTCAAGAATCTTTAAAAAGTGGTCAAGCAAAACAGCGCTTTGAAAAATTAGTAGCTTTAAGTAAGAAATAAAAAATCAAATAAAACAAGGTTTATTATATGGATATATTACAAAAAATAGTTGCTGATAAACGTAAGGAAGTTGCTTTAAAAAAACAACTCATTCCTACTTCACAATTGGAACAGTCGGTTTTATTTGAACGCGAAACTGTTTCGCTAATTAAAAACCTACAAAATAGTCCATCAGGAATCATTGCAGAACATAAAAGACGTTCGCCTTCCAAACAGGTTATAAATCATAATTTAAATGTGTTTGATGTGGCTCAAGGCTATGAAAATTCGGGAGTTTGTGGTATGTCTGTTTTAACAGATGGCAAGTATTTTGGAGGTTCATTAGACGATCTACTTTTGGCGCGAGCTAGCTGCAATTTGCCTCTTTTACGTAAGGAATTTATTATTGATAGTTATCAAATTTTAGAAGCCAAAGCTTTTGGGGCTGATGTTATTTTACTTATTGCAGCTATCCTAACACAGGAAGAAATTAAAACCTTTTCAGAATTTGCAAAAAGCCTTCAACTAGAAGTTTTGTTGGAAGTCCATAATGAAGCTGAATTACAAAAATCCATCATGCCGAGTTTGGATATGATTGGAGTAAATAATCGGAATTTAAAAACCTTTGAGGTTTCATTGGAAACAAGCAAAACATTAAGCGAACTAATTCCAAACAACTTTATAAAAGTTTCTGAAAGTGGTATTAGTTCTGTAGAAGCCATAAAACAATTAAAGCTTTATGGTTACCAAGGTTTTTTAATTGGAGAAAATTTTATGAAAACAGATAACCCAGGGAAAAGCGCTCATAATTTTATAAACCACTTTTCGTTATGAAATTGAAAGTTTGTGGTATGAAATATTTAGATAATATAGAAGCTGTTGTCAAACTGCAACCAGATTATTTGGGCTTTATATTTTATAAAAAATCTGAACGTTTTTTTAATGGTGTTATTCCAACATTGCCTGATTCTATTAAAAAAGTTGGTGTTTTTGTTGACGCTTCACCAGAAGAAATAATAACCATTGCCAATAATTACAATTTGGACGCTGTTCAACTGCATGGCAACCAAACAAAGGAATTTGTTTTAATTCTCAACGAACTAGCCACACTTTATGCTGCCAAACATTTTGAAGTTTGGAAAGTTTTTAGTGTTGGCAAACAGTTCGATTTTAAAGATTTACAGCCTTTTGAAAACATAGTCAGTAAATATCTTTTTGATACGAAAGGTGACCTTAAAGGAGGCAACGGATTTACCTTTAACTGGGAACTGTTAAAAGACTATCCATCAACAAAACCATTTATTTTAAGTGGAGGCATTGGAATAGATGAAGTGGAACATATTAAAGAATTTTTTAAGCAAGGTATTTCAGAAAAGTGCTACGCATTGGATGTGAATAGTAAGTTTGAAATAGCACCAGGATTAAAAGATATTGAAGCAATAGAAAAATTTAAAAATAAATTATATTGAGTTGAGTGATTTTTTTGGATTAACAAAATAATTATTGAAACTAACCATAATAAATTACTATGAATTACAACATTAACGAAAAAGGCTATTACGGAGAATTTGGAGGCGCTTTCATTCCTGAAATGCTCTATCCAAATGTAGAAGAATTACGCTTAAAATATTTGAAAGTCATGGCAGAACCTGATTTTCAAAAGGAATTTAAAGCACTACTTAAAGATTATGTTGGCAGACCGTCTCCCCTGTATTTTGCCAAGCGCCTTTCAGAAAAATACAACACAAAAATCTATCTAAAACGCGAGGATTTAAATCATACTGGTGCGCATAAAATCAACAACACCATAGGACAAATTCTTATGGCACAACGCTTGGGCAAAAAACGTATTATTGCTGAAACTGGTGCTGGACAACATGGTGTGGCAACGGCAACCGTTTGTGCATTAATGGGTTTGGAATGTATTGTATATATGGGTGAAGTTGATATTAAACGACAAGCACCTAACGTAGCACGCATGAACATGCTTGGTGCCAAAGTAGTTCCTGCAACTTCGGGAAGTAAAACGTTAAAAGACGCAACAAATGAAGCCATTCGCGATTGGATTAATAATCCAGTAAACACGCATTATATCATTGGTAGTGTTGTTGGACCACATCCATATCCGGATATGGTGGCACGTTTTCAAGCTATCGTTTCGGAAGAAATAAAATGGCAGTTGCAAGAGCAAGAAGGCAATCCTAATCCAGATTATGTTATTGCCTGCGTTGGTGGTGGCAGCAACGCTGCTGGTGCCTATTATCACTTTTTAGAAGACACAAATGTAAAACTTATAGCTGTTGAAGCTGCTGGAAAAGGTGTTCATTCTGGCGAAAGTGCAGCGACTTCAACATTGGGAAAAATAGGCATTATTCATGGAAGCAAAACTTTACTCATGCAAACAAACGATGGACAAATAACAGAACCTTATTCCATTTCGGCAGGATTGGATTATCCAGGCGTTGGACCCATGCATGCGCATTTATATCAATCAAGTCGTGCAGAATTTATTGCTATAACAGATGATGAGGCTATGGAAGCAGGTTTAGAATTAAGTCAATTAGAGGGTATTATTCCTGCTATAGAAACAGCTCATGCTTTAGCTGTTTTTAAAGAAAAAACTTTTAAACCAAATGACATTGTTGTGGTCAGTTTATCTGGTCGTGGTGATAAAGATTT
>DIAL01000121.1:2729-3143 GCA_002414705.1 Flavobacteriaceae bacterium UBA5079 | reverse complement strand
GATAAAGATTTAAGTACCTACAGTGATTATTTTAATTTATAAATTATTTTCATGAACAGAATCAATCAAACATTACAAGCTAACAAAAAGTTATTATCCATATATTTTTCCGCTGGTTATCCCAATTTAGAAGATACCATTCACATTATCCAAAACCTAGAAAAAAGTGGTGTGGACATGATAGAAATTGGTTTGCCATTTAGTGATCCACTTGCAGATGGACCTACCATTCAAGCCAGCTCAACGCAAGCTTTAAAAAATGGTATGACAACCGATGTGCTTTTTAAGCAGTTAAAAGATATTCGGAAAACCGTGTCAATTCCGTTAATTATTATGGGATATTTTAACCCTATTTTACAATATGGTGTAGAAGCATTTTGTGAAAAATGTAAAGAAATTGGAATTGATGGTTTA
>DIAL01000121.1:0-2621 GCA_002414705.1 Flavobacteriaceae bacterium UBA5079 | reverse complement strand
ATTGGAATTGATGGTTTAATTATTCCAGACTTACCTGTGGATGTTTATAATGACACTTACAAAGCACTCTTTGAAAAACATGGACTTATTAATGTCTTTCTAATTACGCCTCAAACATCTGATGCACGAATTCAATTTATTGATAATATTTCAAACGGTTTTATCTATATGGTTAGCAGTGCAAGTGTTACAGGTAGTCAATCTGGTTTTGGCGAGGAACAATTAACATATTTCAAACGTATTGAAGCCATGAAACTCAATAACCCACAAATTATTGGTTTTGGTATTTCAACAGATGAAACCTTTAAACAAGCTACAGAACACGCCAAAGGTGCTATTATTGGCAGTGCTTTTATTAAGCACCTTAAGGCGGAAGGTGTTGATGAAATTCATAACTTTGTAAAAAATATTCGACCATAAATTTACTAGGATGTCTAAAATTATCAACGACTGGAAATTACTTCTTTTACTATGTTTAACGCTTGGACTTGCACCCTTTTTCCCAGAACCTCATGTTTGGGGAAAATTGAAATGGATAGCTGGAGGTGCTCATGGCATGGAGATAATGGACTGGTTTGATTTAATATTTCATGGATTCCCATTCATATTAATGTTTAGATATTTGCTTTTAAAATTCGTTTTAAAAAAAGACAAATAACATATTATGCTAAAGTGAAAAAACTTTTTTTGTTATATTTAAACTATCCAAACCAATAAAAAATGCACAAAAAGTACCTTTTAAATAATCCATATTCAAAATGTTTTATTCTATTTCTATTTAGCCTATTATCAAATCTTTCGTGGTCCCAAAATGACACCATTGTTTTAAAAAATAATGACAAAATTATTGGAGAAATAAAAGCCATGGACAGAGGAGTTGCAACAGTAAAAACTGATTACAGCGATTCTGATTTTAAAATAACATGGATAGATATAAAAAGTGTTCGGAGTAATCAAACTTATTTAATAACTCTTTCTAGCGGAAAAAGAATTAATAGTTCATTAAACACGAAAACAGGTGACGAAGCCAAAGTAACCGTATTAGAAGAAGGCACTGAAATCACAATACCGATTGAAAATATTGTTTATATAAAACCGGTAAAAGATGATTTTTTATCGCGTATCGTTGCATCCGTTTCTGTAGGTTATAATATTACAAAAAGTAATAATTTAAGACAGTTTTCAATAAATAGTAATTTGAGTTATACCGCATATAAATGGCTTCTAACAGGAAGTTATAATTCTGTTAGAAGTAATCAAGATGATGTAGCAGAAACACAACGAACAGATGCTAGTCTTGGCTTTAAATATTTCATGAAGAATGACTGGTTCTACTCAAATGATGCTAGCTTTCTATCCAATGATGAACAAAAATTAAAATTACGATCTACTGTTAAAGGCGGTTTGGGTAAATATTTTGTGCACTCCAACAAACTATTTTTTGGCAGTGGTTTTGGTATTGCTTGGAACAACGAACAGTTTTCTGATGATATGAACACCAACAGAAATTCCATGGAAGCTTATGCAAATGTAACCTTAAACATGTTTGACTTTAGCGATTTTAGTTTAAATACAGACCTGACTTTCTACCCAAGTTTAACCGAAAGCGGCAGATATAGAGCTGATTACAATCTAAATTTAAAATATGACCTCCCTTTAGATTTCTTTATAAAATTAGGCTTAACTTACAACTATGATAGTAAGCCAGTAGAAGGTGCTTCTGTATCAGATTATGTATTCCAATCTACTTTTGGTTGGGAATTTAACTAAAATAACACTATTTATGTCTGCATTTAAAAAATCAGCTCGCGTTTTAATTTTTGGAGGATTATTTTTTATGATACCAATAATAATTGGTTTTGTACTTTTTAAACATTTTTATCAAATCCTCACACCGCTAGCTAAGAGAATAAGTCACGTATTCCAGCTTAATAGCATATTTGGCTCTGCAACTTTACTCATTATTTGCATTCTTCTTTTTCTAATTATTTGCTTCATTGGAGGCTATTTAATTGAAAAAGGCATACTAAAAAAATGGAGTGCTACTTTCGAAAAAAAACTATTTGTATTCTTTCCATCACTTCAAATTATAAAATTTAGATTAATTGGTGATCAAGACACTGTAATTAATGAATTTTGGCAAGCCATCCTGTTTAAAGAAGACTCCTATTACAAAATAGCGTTTATAACAGATACTCAAGAAAAATTTCTAGCTATTTATATTCCAGATGCACCAAAATTAGATGCTGGAGAAGTGCGTTATGTAGACATTGAAATGTTTGAATATTATCCAATTAGAATGAAACAAGCCATGTCTGCTATTTATGATTTTGGTGGTGGTTTAGATATTGAAACAATTACGAAAATTGTAAAATAAGAAGTTATCTTATTTATTTTCCAACATGTTCAGATACATATCTTCAACCTTTTTTCGAGCCCAAGGTGTGCGCCTTAAAAATTTTAAGCTGGATTTAACTGAAGGTTTATCTGTAAAACATTTAATTTTTATAGTATAACCCATATACTCCCAACCATAATGTGCTTCGAGAGCTAAAATAATTTTCTCAAGGGTAACGCCATGTAACGGATTATTTGGTTGCTGTTCCATATTACAAACTAAC
>DIAL01000165.1:5996-6212 GCA_002414705.1 Flavobacteriaceae bacterium UBA5079 | reverse complement strand
GAATGATAAAGAAAAATCAACTGTTGAAACCTAAGAGTTCAACCTTTAAATCATTTATAACATAAGCTTCGTAAATCAAGATTCAAAATAAACTTTTATTATTATATTTGGTAGATGCGACAGAACCTTTTAAAATAATCATATTGTTTCTATATCAAATCCAAAAATTATATTTTAGCATAAATAACTCGCCAATATAAATTTAACTTGAAGAAA
>DIAL01000165.1:0-5852 GCA_002414705.1 Flavobacteriaceae bacterium UBA5079 | reverse complement strand
CTAAACTGCTGGATGGTTTTTTCAAATGATAAACTTGAATTAGCTAATGAATATCTAAATAAATCTGATTTAAGAAAAGCCATAATATTGTATGAAGAACTTTCACAGCTTAAAGTTCAAAATGAACAACCTAAAATATTCACGCAAGCTCTTATTGGATTAGCTGAAGCTTATCTTGAATTAGGGACCCATCACTTATCAATTTATAAATTAAATGCCTTATTATTCTATTTAAATAATAGCCAGTCTAAAGATTTTATTTTATATGCTAAAATACATCAGCTATTGGCAGATAATTATGATTATTTATTCTTGCATAAAGAGTATTTAATTCATGTAAATAAGTTTATACACTATTATCGGTTATCTGGTCCAGATTTTCAAATATATGAAGCTGTTTATTATGCTTATTTAGGTAGGTATTATAATTTAAAATTTGATATGCAGACTGCTTTTAATAACACTTCAAAAGCATTAGATATTTATCATAAAAATAGGCAACAAGAAAACCTTATAGATGTTTATAAACTCTATGAAAGTCATTGTCTTACCTTAAGGAATTACGCACAGTCTGAAGGTCAAAAAGAAAAGTATATAGATACTTTGAGACAAAAAATCCTTAAGTTATTTCCTGCTAATAGTTTAAAATTAGCTAAAGCCTTAATTCCAATATCCAGTGTTAGTATGGATTATGCTTATAATACACTTTCCAATCCCAAGACTGTAATGAGTGATATAAACCGGAAAGAAATGGTTCTAAATGTTTGTAAAAATTATGAAAAAGGAATTCGTATTTACAATAGCTTAAATATTTACAATCATAACTATTTACCAAGATATTATGATATCCAAAGCTGGGTGTTATATGGTAATAAAGAATATCAAAAAGCCCTTCAATTACTTAATAAAGGAATAGAAAGTTATTCTAATAATACATTTTTAGACCAAGGTTTCGTAGCAAATAATTACAGGGTCATAAGTAGTGTTAGACTTAAGGCATTGGTTTTAAGAAATTTAACAAACGAAGAGCAGAATCCAGATACCAATAAGCAATATCTTCAAACTTTATTATTATACGAAAAATTGTGGGAAACTTTTTTACTTGAACTTATACAAGATAAATCAGATTTTACCTCAAATATGTACAATGAAAATCCGTATCAATATCTCTTTGAGTACTATGCAAAACTATACACTAAAACAAACCAAAAAGAATATTTAAGAAAGGCTCATCAATATGAAGAAAAATCTAAATATGGGGCTCTGTTCACCACTTTATCATTATCTGACAAACAAAAAGAGAACCGAATAGAATTAACTAGATTAAAGAAGAAAATTAACCTTTTAATGGATTACTATTTTTGCGCTACCTTTTTGGGTAAATCTGATCAAGAGAACCTTAAACTACAAATAGAAAAAACCATTAAGCAATATAACAATTACAGAGAGGAGTCTAATAAAAATTTTAAAATCCAAGAATTAGATGTTTTACAAAAAAACTTAAAATCCGATCAGGCCTTAATCAGTTATAGCTATGTTACCCTAGGCAAGTATGAATTATATGCCAAAATAATCACGAAAGAAAAGTCAAGTTTGGTTTTTTTAGGAAAATCAGATTCTTCAAAAAAGTATCTCATTTTAGTAGACGATCTAAATAAAAGCTTAAATGAGCATAATATTGTTCGTTTTAAAATACTTTCAAGGCACTTATATAAAGAACTTTTTGAACCTTTAAAGGGTTATCTACCAAAAAATATTAGAAAGTTAGAGATACTGCCATTTCCTGATATAGAAAACTTACCATTTGACCTATTGTTATCTTATAAATCACCTTCTTTAGATTTTAGAAAACTACCATACCTTGCAAATGACTTTAGCTTTTTCTACACGCTGTCGTCATCTATAAAACAATTAAATGTAAACAAAGAACATATATTTGAAAGAGATTTAGACGTTTTTAAACCTAGTTTTAAAAGTGATACAGAATCCGAATTAAATTACGCTAATAAAAACACGAAACAGCTCTATAAATCGTTAGACGCAAAATTCTATTATAATGATGATGCTACAATAGAAAACTTTAAACATTCTTTGTCTACTGCAAAGACCGTGAAATTAATTTCTCATGGTAGATCTACAAAAAACATTAATTCTTTAGAAAAAGGAGTTTATTTACAAGATGGTTTTTTGAGTATGGATAAAATTTATGATATAAAAGCTAAAACAGATTTTTTAATTTTAACAGCCTGCCAAACAGGTGTAGGCTTTAAAGATAGAGGAGAGGGTAATATAAACCTGTTAAGAGCTTTTAGAAGTATAGGTATTAAAAGTATTATGTTTGCTAATTGGAAGATTGACGAAAGAACATCTTTAGATATTTTGAATGGTTTTTTCGAACATCTTAATAAAGGTATTGAAAAATCGGAAGCGCTTAAAAATGCTAAAATGGATTATCTCAATACATGTATCCCAAGATACGGAAATCCCATTTATTGGGCTGGGATAAATATTATAGGTGACAATGGTCCAGTTGTATTAGGAAAATTAGAATCCAAAAAAACAAAATTATTATGGTGGGCCGTAATAATACTAATCTCCATATTTGTCATTCTTTATAAAATTAAAAAACGTCCTTAACAATGTTTTTAGCTTCTGGGTAAAAAGGATTATTTTGGTCTTTAGCAAGCTTAATAAATTGTTCGTTTGCCTTTTTAATGTTTCCTACTTTATACCAAACAAAACCAATTCTAAATTCTGAATCGTAATAAAAAGAACTGGTTGTATGTTTTAAGTGTTTTTTAAAAAGGCTTAAAGATTCTTTGTAATTACCCATCTCATAATTGCAAACAGCCTTAAAATAAAGCAGTGTATCATTGTTTTTTTCAATATGGTTTGTATTTAACAATTCTAAAGAATACTTATAATCTCCTTTTTTAAAAAATAACATGGATTTATCCCATTTGTTAGGCCTGGTATCTGCCATGAAATTTGGTAAGCCAGGCTCTTTAATATAAAACTGATTAATAGACTTGTTGTTTGAAGATAAATAATAAAAAGTCGTAATCCCTAAAGGTATAATGAGAACGGCAGCATATTTAAGTATAGATTTCATCCATTTGGTTCTGTGATGGTTTTTGTTTTTAATGTCTAATCTTAAATTGGTGTTAATTAGTGCGTTTTTAAGTTCTTCAACATCCCAATCATGGTCTTCTAAAAAAAGTATAGCGCCCTTTAATGCGTCATCATCACTCTGGATTTTCTTAATAGTATTTATAAATGCTATTTTGTGCTCCTTTGATTCAATGTTGTTGAGTTCTCTTAATAGGTCGTCTAAACTTTCGATATGTGGATTGTTTCTTTTCAAGTGCTAATAATGTGTGATTTACCTTTTTTTTGAGAAATTAATAAAAATAATCGATAGAGTCTTTTAATTTACTTCTAGATGATGACAAAGAGTTGCTAACCGTTTTTAATGACAGATTAAGCGCATTAGCAATTTCCTTACGGTTATAGCCTTCTAGAGTCATTTTAAACATTTGCTGTTCTCTTTCTGGAAGTATCAAAAGCATGGACTCTACTAAATCGTCTGAAAAATGATGCCAAACTTTATTTTTGGTTGTTGTTGGAATAAGATGCTTAATATTTACTAAAATACGTCTACGGTTATTTTTTTGTTTTATTTTATCTAAAGACTTGTTCTTTACAACAACTATTAAAAGTGCTTTAAGATCAATACCATCCTCTATAAATTTCTGTTTTCTTTTTTTAAGAGGCATATTAAGGAGCTTTTCAAAAGTATCTGCAACAATATCTTCTGCGTCCTCTTTATTTTTTAAGTATTTATAAGAAATAAAATAAAACTCGGGCGACCATCTTTTATATAAGGTTTCTGTAGTATTCGTGTTTCCATTACAAAAGTCTATTAGATTATTGTCTTTTTTATTTAAATCTTTCTCTTCCAAAAAAATGTGAATTTTAAATAGTTTTGATGCAAGACACCAAATTTAATTTATTTTATTTGTTTTCAGCCCTAGAAGTTAAATTTAAATTTTCAGCTTCACTATTTTATTCGTGTTAATAAAACACTACTATTTATAAAAGAATAAGCCCAAAAGATACATTAGTTTTAAACTTTGTTTAGTCTAGCATAAAACTATTTTTAAATTAGTATCATTCATAAGTATCTTGAATTTAGAGATTTACGTGTTTGTAGGAAAATATCTCGATTTTTTATCGGGAAGATTTAAATAGTTAATCGTTTTAAATACAATTAGTGAATGCAAATTTATAACGTTTAAAAGGCTGCGCTTAAAAAAAATATAATACTTGTGTGTAAATTAACCAATCTAGGATAAGCATCCAATTATTAAGCGTAGAAGGTCCCATATTTAAAGTTTTAAGTTGAAGAAATATTTTAATCAATTTTGTTTTAAAAATTAATCGTTCACAAATTAAAAAAAAAACACACACTTAATAGCTTAATAGTGATTGTTTTGAAAAAATATAGTTTATGTCAATTAAATTGTATGTAACTAACTATTGAGCTCTATAAAATAATTTAACTCACCTTAATAATTTTCATTGTGAAGAAAATTACACTAGTATTTATCCTCTTTTGTTTTTCATTTATAGGTTTTGCTCAAGATTTATACGTTGGAGGTTCCTCTACGGTAACTATAGAGTCTAATGCTTCTATAAATGCTAATGGGCTGGTCTTGGAGCCCGACACAAATTACACTATAAACTCTAATACTAACCTACAGCGTATAGCTATGCCGGCAGAGACTGGAAATACATCCATAAACAGGCAGTTTAGTGTTTTTCCTCAACTTACTGACTATACAGGGACATTAATTTTTTTTTATAAAGATAGCGAGTTGAACACTGCTATTGAATCTGAATTGCAGTTGCAAATTTATGATACTTCAAATGATGTTTGGACACCATATGCAGCAACATTAGATGAAAATATAAATAGTTTAACATATAACTTTACAACGTTTTCCAGCTTTAGTGGCATCACAGCAGATGAAAAAAGTAGTTTAAGTGTAGAAACACCAAATATAAACTTTGAGTTAAGTATTTCTCCAAATCCAACAAAAGATTTTATTTATATAAAATATCCGTTCCCTATTAAAACAAAACTTTACAGTACAACTGGTCAATTAATAATTGAAGGCACTTCCTACACCTTAGATTTAAGCAGATATGAAGGGGCTACTTATTTTTTAATTGTTGAAGACTCCAGCAACAAAACAACCAAAACATTTAAAATTATAAAAAACTAATTCAATGAAAAAAATATTATCACTCTTATTTTTATTTCACTTAGCAATTGGCTTTGCACAAGATGGTGTAGGAATTAACACAACAACGCCAGACGCCTCATCGGCATTAGAAATTGTCTCTACCAATAGAGGATTACTAATTCCTAGAATGACATCATTAGAGCGTCAAGCAATTGTAAATCCAGCCAATGGTTTGTTGGTATATCAAACTAACGACAATTCGGGCTTTTATTACTTTAATGGTTCTACATGGCAAAATTTTGAAGGTTTACAAGGTCCGCAAGGTTTACCAGGAGCAGATGGTACAAATGGAATTGATGGCATTAATGGTATAAACGGAACTAATGGTGTAGATGGCGCTAACGGATTAACTGCTTACGAAATTGCGTTTGCAGCAGACAATACCATTGGTAACGAAGCAACGTGGCTAGCCTCTCTTAAAGGTGATATGGGTGAAACTGGTGCGCAAGGTTTACCAGGCGCAGATGGTACAAATGGAATTGATGGCATTAATGGTATAAACGGAACTAATGGTGTAGACGGCGCTAACGGATTATCCGCTTA
>DIAL01000057.1:2615-5154 GCA_002414705.1 Flavobacteriaceae bacterium UBA5079 | reverse complement strand
ACTTCACCACCGTGAACTTTAGTCAATACAGCAGAGATTGCAGCTGTTAAAGTTGTTTTACCGTGATCTACGTGTCCAATAGTACCTATGTTAAGGTGTGGTTTTGAACGATCGAAAGTTGCCTTTGCCATGTTTAATTTATTTTAATCTTAATTTATATTAGTACTTAATTATTCTATCATTAAAAGAGCCAATGACGGGAATTGAACCCGTGGCCTCTTCCTTACCAAGGAAACGCTCTACCCCTGAGCTACACCGGCGTTTTTTCAGGTTTAAAGTTTTAGGTTTAAAGTTTCAGATTAAAATCTTAGCTAAAAGAACTCAAAACTTGCAGTTTTTAATATCACTAATTTATTTCAACAACTTGAAACGTGACACTTTTAACTTGCAACTCATTTAGAGCGAGAGACCGGGTTCGAACCGGCGACATTCAGCTTGGAAGGCTGACGCTCTACCAACTGAGCTACTCTCGCATTTCTTTAAATACATTTCTATATTCAAAAGGTGTTTCTATTATTTCAATTTTGATTAATTCCTTAATCCTGTAAAAGCGAACTCTTACTAAATTTCAAAAAACGTGTTTTGAAATTTTATTGCTTTAAAATACTACTTTGAAAAAGCAAACTTTTGACAGTAGCTTATTCAAAAACTTAGTGGGGAGAGCAGGATTCGAACCTGCGAAGACGTAGTCAGCAGATTTACAGTCTGCCCTCGTTGGCCGCTTGAGTATCTCCCCATTCACTTAAATTCAATATTTCAAAAAAAACTTTTTTTTTGAGCCGATGGAGGGACTCGAACCCACGACCTGCTGATTACAAATCAGCTGCTCTAGCCAGCTGAGCTACATCGGCTTTTTAGCATCCTTTTCGAGCTAAAAAAAAGCCCGCTATTTCTAACGGACTGCAAATGTATAGAATTATTTTTTTATTCAAAACATTTTTTCAAAAATTTTATCATAAATGTGATCTTAATTTTTCTTTTCGCTTCTTTAATTGACGTTCAAGTGAGGCCACAGCTGTATCTACGCCTTCTTCAAATGTTTTACATTGTTTTTTTACAACAAAACTATCTCCAGGAACATTTACACGAGCTTCAAAAATTTTATTAGCTTTTTCACTTGTGTTTTCTACTTTTAAATAAACATCAGATTGAATAACTTTATCATAATACAAATCTAACTTGTTCATTCGCTTCTGAATAAAGTCTATCAATTTCTGATCTGCGGTAAAATTAACGGATTGGGTGTTCACTTTCATACATTTCTTATTTTATAATTTAACAAACAAATTTTGCTGTTATTTTTTCTGACCTCGAGGATGTGCTTTTAAGTACACTTTCTTTAATTCTGAAATACTATTATGTGTATAAACTTGAGTGGCAGCTAAACTGGAGTGGCCAAGTAATTCTTTTACAGCATTTAAATCGGCACCCTGATTTAGTAAATGTGTCGCAAATGAATGTCTTAAAATATGCGGACTCTTTTTTACTTTGGTAGATGCTAAACTAAAATAATCATTTATTATTCGGTAGACAAGTGTTTCATAAATTTTAACGCCTTTTTGTGTTAAAAAAAAGTGAGTTGTATCTGTTATATTTTCTAATGTACTTCTAACTTTTAAATAATGTTGAATTGTTTCTGAAACAGAATCTAACAATGGAATAATTCGTTCTTTATTGCGCTTCCCTAAGACCTTTAAAGTCTGATTGGATATATCTAATTGATTTAATTGTATATCCACTAACTCAATACGGCGAATTCCTGTTGAATAAAAAAGTTCAATGATTAATTTATTTCGAACACCTTCAAAACTGGAATCGAAATTCAAATCATCTAAAACGGTCGCAACCTCGTTTTCTGAAAAAGGGATTTGAATTTTCTTATTCGTTTTTAATGCTTTGTGCTTGGAAAGCGGATTAATTTTAATATCACCCACTTTTAATTGAAATTTATAATAGGAATTTAAAGCTGAAATTTTTCGGTTTATGGAGCGGTTACTCATTCCAGTATCGACTAAACTAACGATCCAGTTTCTAATTTCTGGATAATGCACAGACAGCATATCATTGGTTTGATAGGTAGCTGATAGAAAATTAAGAAAATCATTTAAATCCTTTTCATAAGCCTTTACCGTGAGCTTGGAATAATGTTTTTCCAGAAGCAAATAATCTGTAAAGGTTTGAAATGGCATGTGATGACTTGTGTTAGAATTAAAATATTGATTACCAAAAAAAATTAGGTATGGGTAAATTTACAAAGATAAATTGGCATAAAAATTTTAGACATAAAAAAATCCTACATGTCTGTAGGATTCTTTTTAAATCAGTTGTTTAAGATTAGATATTCTCTTGGTCTCTTAAACGTTGAATGTATTGTGCTTTCTGTATTTGAGCTCTGTGCTCAACTGAAGGTTTTGTAAACTGCTTACGCGAATTTAGAGCACGTTTAGTTCCCGTTTTATCAAACTTACGTTTGTAACGCTTTAACGCTCTATCTATATTTTCACCTTCTTTAATTGGTATTATTAACATAGTCCTTAAC
>DIAL01000057.1:0-2489 GCA_002414705.1 Flavobacteriaceae bacterium UBA5079 | reverse complement strand
AAAAATAGTAACAAATTTAAATTCTGCAATGAAAAAATAAAAAATTATTATTAAGTTAATATATAAGCCTAAATCAGCCTTAATAAAGCATGATTAAATTGATTAAAAAATAAAAAAACAGAAACAACTAAAATTAGTCTACTTCTGTTTCTCTTTTCAAGTCAAATCCTTTTTGATATTAATCTTTGAACAAGGAATAACGTTTGGTTAAATCTTGTATCAGTTTTTCTTCTTCTTTACTCTCTAATAGGGTATTGTAGTTTTTCCAGAAATCTTTGTCATAAGGCTTCGGTGAAAACAAATCGGAATCCCAAGATTTTGCTATTGCTTGTTTAATTTCATTATCATCTGTTATAATTTCGGTAAAGAGTATTTCTTGTACTGTATAATAATATCGTTCGTCTTTATTTACAGCAGATTCATCAATCTCTGTTTTAGGATTATCAACTGCAACACCAACATTGACTAGTTTTGGCGTTTCATAATAGATATAATTCAGATACATTTTATCCTGATACTCCTTATAAGTTATAACTAATTTGTGATTAGTATAGGTGTCATAAAGCGTTTTACTTCTACTGCGCTGTGCTTTGGAAGCGGCAACCAATTCGTATTCAATTTTTTTAATGGCATAGGTATCCCAATAAATATAAATCCAGCCTTTTGGATGATAACCATCATTAAAAATTCCTGGTGTTTCTAAATTAACATATTCAAAACTTTCTGAAATTCTAATTTTGTATATTTTTCTATCATTTTCAACAAGAACCGTGTCCAATTCGAATTGGTGTTTACTCATGATATCTTCACCAAACAAAGCATTTGGGTTTCCAGAATTCCTGACCATATTTAATTTGCCTTGAAATAGCGTTTCAAGACCATTAATACGATTGTCATTCCATTTTATGGCCTTAATTAATGAAGCGGTTTTAATGGTGTCTCGGTTTAAATTATTTTTAGACAACCTGGTATTCTTGGCTTTATACTTCAAATAAGACGTGTAAGCTAACAGACTATCCACATCACGCAAATCATAACTTTTCCGAACCTGATCTACATTTATTTTAAGATTATCGGCAGCACTTGAGGCATAATTAGAATCGTATAACGTAATAGCACTTTCTATAAGCCACTTAAATTCTTTTTTATTACGTTCTTTATGTCTCATAAAGCCTTTTTGTAAATAGGAAGAGTCTGGTAAGGTTTCGGTTAACTCTTCTATGGCACGCATAACGATATCCTTACCTGTTTTAGGTCTGGTTTCGGCTATTAATAAAACCTCGTCCAAGGAGGCAACATCTTCGTCTAGATAAATTTCGAAAGAGGCGTCAAAAGCTTCTACTGGAATTTTATAACTTTTAAATCCAATAGATGATACTATTAGAGTGTCTTTTAAATACTTATTAGGCACGGTTAATAAAAATTTCCCATCTGCATTTGTTACGGTTCCGATGGTGGTGTTTTTAATATAAACACTAGCGCTTTCAATAGGTTGAAACGTACTCCCTTCTAAAACAGTGTTTGTTAATTCGGTTTGAGAAAAACCACTTATACCTATGAGACAAATTATTATACGTAAAGCTATTTTATAGTTTGAAGCCATAATTTTATATGTGTTTTGTGTAATCAATTAAAGTTTCACCTTCATGGTTTAACAAACTTAATTGTCCATTATTTTGAAGTTTATAATACCAACCGAATGGCTCATATTCTACTTTATATAATTTAAATTCTTTAGTTGATTCCTTTAAAATTAGTTTCTGAATTACATCATAGCTATCAATATAAAGATCACCATCAGACATTTTCACAAACTTAAACGACCCTTTTTCAATCTTATTTGCAAAGGCCTGATTTTTCCATTCACCTTGCAATGCTATTTTTGATAATTTTTGACGCTTTTTTTGATTATTAAAAGCTATTATCAAATTTTGAGTTACGGTTTTGGAGGTTTCTAAAACCGTTAGCGCTTCCAATAGTTCTGGATACTTTGCTTCTTGATTTAAAAGAGAATAATTATAAAATGTTAAGGAAATATTTTCTAATTGATAGGATGGAAAGTTACCGCCAAAGGATTCTATAATACCTCCAACCTTTTTACACTCCAACATAATGGGCCAAAAAGCAAGAAGTGCTTCAGAATTCCTACTATGTGTGAAATTCAATATAGGAACAACATTTTCGGGTTTATAGACTTCATTACCATAAGTTTCAAACAAGATAGCTGTTCGCGCCATGTTAGAAATTGAAATAGAATCTTGAGCAAAAATATTAGATGTGTTCATTAATACGTCTTGATCTAATAGATACAAAGCGTTCCAATAGGCATCTATTTCCGGAAAGGTTTTTAAATTTGAAATTTCAATTTTATAGTCATTAAATGGATGTTTCTGTTTACAACCTGCAACTATAAATAGAAGAATAACAAATTTTAAAACTTTACGCATCCCCAAAAATTATATTTTTAATTAGTAGCTGGCTTGTAATCT
>DIAL01000073.1:10849-11501 GCA_002414705.1 Flavobacteriaceae bacterium UBA5079 | reverse complement strand
ATTAACCAAAAGGATTAATCATGAAAGATATTAAAGAACCATTAAAACTAACTGGTTGGTATGCACTAGGAGCTACTGCCATTGGAGTAAGTAAAGTAATCAACACAGGTAAGTCTATCGCACTAGAACTAAAGAAAGGCACACCTCAAGAATTTGTACGCTATACCAATCAAGATATAGCAAAGACATTTAAAAGCAAATTCAGCAAAGTTAATCCTAAAACATAATTAAGGAGAGTAACAATGTTATACAAGGAAATCTTAGCCAAAGCAATCTACCAATTAGAAAAACTAATAGATGCTAAAAACCATGAATTATATGAATGGCAAAACAACCCATCAAACCAAGGTGCTTTTTATACTGACGATGGACAGATATATGGACATATATATGGAGAATTACGTGCATACAGAAAAGCCTTAAGCCTATTACTTGAAAATGAACTAAAAAATCCAAGTTTATTACTAACAAAGGAGATAACGCATGACAATTAAAGAGAATAATATCATGAAGTAATTAAATCCAAAGTCCACCAAGTAGAGCTGGTAAGAACGGACTAGGATAGAATGCATCTACCAAGAGGTTAAACTGTAATATTTACAAGGGTAAGTATTGCTATAGATTAGCCTCTTGACACAAAAATTAAGAGGAG
>DIAL01000073.1:6845-10821 GCA_002414705.1 Flavobacteriaceae bacterium UBA5079 | reverse complement strand
AAAATGAACTAATGTTGTAAACAAAAATTAAAGGGAGAAATGCTTCCTTTATCTATGGCAATTATGCCACTTAACCAAAGTACAAGGAAATAACATGAAAACACTAAAACAAATACTAATAGGAATGAGATCTAAAGCAGTAGAAAGTGCAGAGTTAGGATATAGTAATGTATGGATCAGAAGATCAAAGCAAGATCCAAACGATAGTAAAGCTTATATCAATGAAAATGCTAGTGTATCTCAAGCCTCTGAAGATAAGACTACAGAATGGATTTATAATCTTTGGGTAAAGACTACTGAAGACGGATTACAAGAAATGGACACATTTGTAGAAACAGAACTAATACCGAAAGGGATGAGTCTATTTATTGATAAAGAAACTAATGAACCATTAGATGTATTATCAAAAGATAAAGGTTCTATAAGATTTATGATAGCTAGGTCGGGCTTAGTGTCTTAACATCTAATAAAAGGAGTACAAGGAGAAATCCTTGTATTTCTTTTTTACTAAGGTGCTTCGCTCTTATTTATTAAAAGATAAAAACAAAACCTAAAGCAAGAACAAAAACTAAAAACTCGGAACTATCTTCTGACTACTGAAATAATTTAATACATTATAACTAATGATAAATAAACAAAGTTTGATTTACAGATACAAGACTGTTACATTAATGGTTCATTGTAAGGGTTATAATATCTATTAGAACGATTTATACTCTGGTTAAGTATACTGGTAAGGATCTTTATGATTTATATGATGAGTTTGTCTCATTTCATATACAGATTACCAATGAGGTGGCAGTCTTTTATATTTAGACTGCTTCCTTTATTTATAATAAAAAGGAATATACAATATGCAATGTGAATTACATCCTAATGCAAAATTGGAAACAAATGAGGTTGTTAAGAAAATTAAATTACCTTGGTCTGAAGAAATGGTTGAAATATATCATGACATAGAATCTTGTCCATGTTGTTTTGAATCATATGCAGAAGGTAATAAATACCAAAACAAATTAATAAAAGGAGAACCAAATGAAACAATTAGAAGATAAAATAATAGAAATTGATAGAAACGGACAATATTTATTTGACACAACACAAGAGTTAGATAATATATATGATAAGCTAGATGAACTAAAAGAATTGGTTACTTCAGCTACTAATTCTTTATTAGAATTAAATCATAAACAGGAAAAATATTGCAACGAAGCTAAAGCAATAATAAAAGAAAATTATTTATTAACAAAAAATGAATTAGAAAGGATGGATTACAATGATGACAGATGAAGAATATGTATTTGATAAGTTATATGAAGCAATTGAACCAGAGATTGGACATTACATAAATGATGTAATTAAATATTTAAAAGAAGATTTTAATATTAAAGAAAAAGTAGCAACAGATCTTCTTACAACATACTTAGGAAATAATTATGACTTTACATATAATAACTTATATGATAAATCAAAAACAAAAAGGAATAAGAAATGAATAAATTAGGAACATTTACAGCTATTGCAAAAGGTGCTAGTTACTTAGGATTAGCCTTAAATCAAATAGTAAAACTAGCAGCACATGGAACTAGAAATGCAACTGATTTTGTAATTGATAGAAAAAGATATAACATTGAACTACTTGTAAGTGGTGCAACGATTCAAACTAAACAAAATCAAACAGGTGCACAATTAGCTAAAATAGTACGAATTATGAGTGAGGTTGGTGTAGAACAAGCTATAATAACAAGTACCACAAAGGAAGAAAAATGATTATTCTAGACATACCAGAATGGTTAATTCAGGGAATTGCAGTGTTACTACAATTGTCATGGATTATATTAATACTTGGATCAATACCACTTGTTGGAATGGTATGGCTTTGGTTCTTTAATAAGAAAAATACAAAAAAACAGGAATTAACATGAGTGAACCTTGGAAAGAAATAGGATATAATATGAATAATTTTTACGAAGAAATGCATATAGCTAAAAAACTAAAAGAACTAAAAGAACTAAAAGAGATTATGAACTTAGTAAAAAAAGAACTTGTTACATTAAACAAACAAATAGGTAGAAAAAATAATAGAATTAAAAACACAATCAGTTTAATAACTGATACAGAAAAGGATTATAAACATGAATAAAACATTTGCAAATTGGAAAGATATTTCAAATGAAGATAGTGATTATAACGAATATAATAAACTTGAATCTTACGCTTATGAATCAAATGAAAAATTGTTAATTCTTGAAAAAAACATAGCAGAATTAAGACTTGGTTTATTAAAAATTCGTTCTCAATTAGAAATAAATCAAAAAGAATACAAAAAGAAACGTGTAGATAAAACAGCTTTGTATTGGGACATGATAAACGATGTAAAAAGTATTGTATTAAACACACTTAAAAAAACATGAAAAATCTACGAGCACCAGATAAAAGACCAGCTTTAGCTTTTGACTCTCAAGCAGAAACTCAATTAATTGCTGATGCATTAAATGCATACAGATATAGTCATGTAGTTACTACTAAAGTTGATGAGGAAATAAGAAGTTTGTGTGATATTGTAGAAAAATGTCACGAATTGTTTAACAAAAAAGAGGATTAATAAAATGAATAACACATTCTTAATGCATTGTGGCGGTAGACCAATAGGATTTGATGATCCTGCTTTATCATTTGTACCAGAAAAAACAGATACATATGAACCAGTATCGTTTAGTGAATTGTTATTAAATACAAGAAGAATCTGTGACGATTTACTAGATATGGAATTTGTAGATCAAAAAATAGCAGTATCAGCAAAAGACAAACGAATGTTTGCATTGCTGCAATACAGAAGAGACGAACAAGATCAAATAGGACATGCTGTAGGAATACGCAGTAGTCATGATAAAAGTATGTCTATTGGATTCTGTTCAGGAGCAACATTGTTTGTTTGTGATAACATGGCATTTACTGGTGAAGTAACCTACATGAGAAAACACACAAAAAATGTATTTAATGATTTAAAAGAAAAACTAGTAACAACAATCTACAACAACAAAAACAAGTTATTTAATATTGAAATAGATGCTGAGAAACTACAAAATACACAAATAACTAATGATGATGCCTATTCTTTTATTGGAAAAGCATTAGGTCATAAAACGTTGTTATCTAGACAAGCTCAAGTAGCTATTAGACATTGGAATAATCCACCATACGCAGAATTTATGAATAAAGACGCATGGTCATTATACAATGCTAATACAGAAGCTCTAAAAAGTACACAACCTAATAAGATAATAGAAAAACATATTGATTTACATAGCAGGATATTAGATCATTTTGGAATAGGTTAATTATAAATATGGAAGCAGTGCATTCTCATGTTGTTACCTCAGTTAAGAGACTCCGCATCTCTACACTTTGTACTGCTTCTTTATTTTTAGTTTAATCACCGATGAACAAAGAAGGTAAAATTGGCTATAATAACTGTCATAACTTTGTAAAAATGCTGGGCAATAACTTTATAACGATAAGTATGCCAACTATAAACACACACGGTTACAGAAACATTTGCGTTTCTAGGGGCTAATTAAACTAATACAAAAAAGGAATAATAAATGAATAATAAATCACAATTTGTTGACATAAAAGGACAACCTAAAGAAGAAAGAGGTTTATATGCAGGATATAAGCCAAATAGATTGTCTTTATACTTATTAATGATTAGAACTGATAGAATTGAGGAACTATACAATGTAATATATAAAGACATGAAAAAATTTCTAATTCCAATAAATGAGTCAACAGAAGGAGAAAAATAATGAGTTCATGTTGTAATGCACCTATTAAATTGACAGATATATGTAGTAATTGTCTCGAACATTGTGATGAGCAAGAAATGACAGATGAAGAATTAAGTTATTTAATTAAAAGTCTTCATCCACAATTTGATGACATTAATAAACAAAAAGGAAAAAATAATGATAAA
>DIAL01000073.1:0-6709 GCA_002414705.1 Flavobacteriaceae bacterium UBA5079 | reverse complement strand
ATAAAAAAAGATTAATATAATGGGAATAAGATCAGATAAAAGAATAGGTATAAGAGAATTGATTTTGTTTTATAAAGGAATTGTATCAAAAAATGAAAAGTTTGGTAAAATAAGTTATATGCAAATAAGATTAAATCAATTAATTGAACAAGAAAATAAAACAACTGACAAATATTATATTGCTAAAAAAAGAAGCGAATATAATAGAATCTATAAACAAAAAAACAAATTAAAAAATAAAAAGGAGTTAATATGAAAGAAATGAATATTTATGAAAAATTAAATATTGTTCAAACATCATTAAAAGTAGAAAAAGGTCATAAAAATAACTTTGGTAAATACAATTATAGAAACTTAGCTGACATTTTTGAAGGTATAAAACCTTTATTAAATGAAAATGGATGCTATCTTACTGTATCAGACCAAATAGTAAGCGTTAATGGATTTAATTACATAAAAGCAACAGCAACATTTGGTGATGGTAAAGATTTTATTGCCACTGAAGGCTGGGCAAGAGAATCCGTTAATAAAAAAGGTATGGATGATAGTCAAATAACAGGTGCTACATCTTCATATGCAAGAAAATATGCATGTAATGGTTTATTTGCTATTGATGATACAGCAGATGCAGATAGTATGGACAATAGGGTTGAAACATTAATCAATGGTAAAAAACCTACAAAAGGTCACATAACTGTTGATCAAAATGTTAAGCTTGAACGATTAAGCAGAGATCCAGTTTACAGTAAATCAGACATGCCTAAAAAAGTACGTACATTAATTAATGAAAATGTAACAGAAGAAAGAGCTGAACAAGCTATTGAAAAAATGAAAACACAAATAAAGAAATTACGTGAAACAAAGAAAGGAGAAGCATAATGAATGGTGGATTTGAATCAACTGCTACAGTTAAATCTGTAGAATTAGAATACGATATAGAAAAACCTTGGGGAACATGGAAACCTACGTTTGATCTATTTTTAACTGTAACATATAAAAAATCAACACAAGATTTTGATGAAACATTTGAAATCTTTGGAAATCTTAAGAAAGAACTTCCTATTACAGAAAATAAATCATGGGGATCTGGATTTAAAGTAAAAACATTTTTTGAATCTGTATTAAACAAAAGAAATCTTACTTTAAACGAAGATTATTCTATACCAGAATCTTGGTTAGATGAGGTAATTGATAAACAATTTATGTTATGTAGTTATCCTACAAATAGATTGAAAGACAATGGTAAAAACTTTTGGAAAGTTTATCAAATAGTAGCTCCAGCTGGTTCTCCAGCAGGAACCTTAAAAGGTAAGGTAATGAAAGATTTCCAAGCTGGTTATTTAAAAGATGCTGCAATAGAAGAACCTGATGAATTTAAATCAAAAGAATCTTCACCATCAGTAAAACCAAAAGTTACTACAACTGCTAAAGTAAATGATTTAGATCTAGACGATTTAGATATTTAGCAATGAAAAAACCAACGTTAAATCATATTATTAAAGAATGGCTTAGTAACAGATTAAACAATGGAATCGATACTGTGGCATCACATGAAATCGAAACCACATTGGTTAAGTACGGAAAAGAGTATTGGGGGAAATATCATTCCCCTAGTACTTGGAGCAGAGCTTGGAGAAACATAAGAGCTGGTAACGAACTTAACGAAATAGATGTTACTAAAATAGAAATTGTAACCACAAAAAGTGCGGAGACTACATGGAGAATAAAGACTGGTACATAGAATACGCAACTGGAGATGTAAGTAATCGTAATCAATTATGCAAAATAAATGATTTTTCAAAAATTGCAAAAAATAACATTAATAAAGAGATATATCGTTCTATGTTCTTATATGATGAAAGTATTGTTCCGTATTTAGAAAAAAACGAAACAGTAACTGGATTTAATGGAGAACAAAGCATAGACAAAATTGTTATTGATATTGATTTAATTAAAAACGATAATGATAAAGGAAATCAAACTCGTAAAAAAGTATTAGATGTTACAGATGCAATGGAAAAACTATTAATTGATCCATTACATTACAACATTTGGTTTTCTGGAAGAGGTTTCCACATTCACTTAGCTAACGTATATGGATTTAAAGATTCTAATACATTGGCTAAACAAGTTCGTGCAACAATGCAGCGTGATTTTGGTAAACATATTGATTTAATCTACGATAGTAGAAGATTAATACGTGCTGGTTTTTCTCACAATAAGAAATCTGGTTTATTTAAAATACCTATTTCTTATGAAGAACTAGAAACGCTTTCATATGAAGAAATTGCTAAAATAGCTAAAGCAATTAGAAGTGATTACAAACCTCACAAAATAAAACAAGAACATGTTATTTCTTTAGAACCTATGGATATGAGTCGTAAAAACATTGCAGAAGTACGCAAAGTATTCGACAATGCTAAAGGAGAAACAACACGCTTTATTACATGTGCTCAACATATTTATAATGCTGGACACGTGTCAGGAAAAAGGCATAAACATTTACTAGCTTTAGTTAGTATATGGCGTAAAAGATATGCCTTTGATAAAGTTGGTTGTGATTTTCTTGCAAGAGCTTACATGACTAATATGGATAAACCATTACCTGCTGTAGAAGTAAGTAAAATAGTTAGTGATGCTTTTAAAAACGATTATTATTATGGCTGTAATCATCCTGATTTGCAACCATACTGTGACAGTAAATGCATGTTATTTAAATACAAAGACCTTGAAAGCACTACAAATGTATTAACAGCTGAAGATATGATTAATAACTTAATTGATCATTACCAAACTGACTATACAGACAAGCAATTTGATTTAAAGACAATTTTTCCGTTTATGCAGAAATCTCACCTGTTTACAACAGGACAATTAATAACATTAATTGGAGATACTGGATTAGGTAAAACTGCATTTATAAGTTACTTAGCTACACAACTACCTCAATTAAAAATATTATTTCTATCTTTAGAAGTTGATGAAATGACAATGAGTAGAAGGCTTTTACAGGCTTCTATGAATAAAACAAAACTAGAAACTATTGACTTTCTAAAAAATAGAGATAACGACTTAATACTAAAAGCAATAGATCAAATAAGTCATATTAAACTTGAGTGTAGTAGTCCTGATATACAGGATTTGGGTAGCCATGTTGCTGAACAAGGAGCTAAAATAATAATAGTAGATACAATTGATCGTGTTCCAGCTAAATATGCTGGTAAAGACGATTTTGCAAGACAAGAAGTAATAGCCAATGGTTTAAAAGACTTAGCTATGAAAGAAGATGTTATGGTTATAGCAATACATCATATTTCAAAGTCAGCTTCTTACAACCTAAAACAAACAAATACATTAGACATTCATAGTGGTAAAGGCAATAGTGCCATAGAACAAAAATCAGACCAGTTTATAATGTTTCATGGAAATAACCCAAAAGGAAAACAAAGAGTTGTTAGATCATTAAAAGCAAGAGATGAATCTACATTTGAAATACTACTTAACTTTGACTGGAATACTTTTAGATTTGATAAAAGAGGCTAAGTTGTATAAAAATAAATCAGACTCTAGGCAAGTAACTTGTTTTCTATTAACTTAAGATAGGGCATGAACTTAATCATTTGTGCCTTATTTTAATAAATGGGAGAAAGAATGGCTGTTATAGAAATATACATTAAAGATAATAAAGTTGAAAAAATATCAGGACAAGATGCAATAGTATATGTTCATGATTGTGATTCAAATCAAACAACAACAATGCTTTTTAAAAAACAGGAACAGATATATGAACAACGGAAATATTACAACCCTCTTCGGTTTTCAAATATTGAAGAGAATGTTAATAAGAAATGAACTAAGAACAACATACAAAATAGTTTTGTTTAAACTTTTTATGATGAGTATAGGTTATTCAACTTTTGAAGGAGAAAACATACACATAGTTTTAGGCTTTACAAAATTAGAAATATTTACCTCATTTACAATTAAAAAAAGGTGGTTACGATGAATTTTACAAAAAAAATAAAACCAATAGCAAACGTACAATCAAAAATGACGCAAAAATTAATAGAATTATTAAATGAATTAGAAGATAAAGAGTATTTAACAATGAGTAATAATGGTAAAATTTGCCTTGATAAAATTTGGAAATTATTAAGGATGCCTACTAATGAAGAGCTGTTAAAAGCATTAGCAAAAAAAGAATCAATAGATTCTGTATCAACTAATAAAAAAGGTAAAGAATGAGTACAGCTAGAAGTGCTAAAGCTAAAGGTCGTAGGCTTCAAAATCTTATTAGAGACAAACTTAGAGAAAAGTTTACTACATTAGAAGAAGATGATATAAAATCCCAAACTATGGGAATGAATGGAGAGGATATTGTTTTGTCACCTGCAGCAAGAAAACTTATACCATTTTCTATAGAATGTAAAAACGTAGAAAAACTAAGTATATGGAAAGCAATTAAACAAGCAGAAATAAATACGCATAAAGATTCAACGCCTTTATTAATAATTACTAGAAATAACACACCAGTATATGTAGTAGAAGATATTAAAAACTGGTTAAAAAGAATTTAAAGGCTATGTAACCTTTAGATAGAATAGCTTTTTTAATTAATCAACGTTCAATGAGGAACACATAAATCATTGAACACTAAGGTTCTATACTTGATTTTTAAAAAAGATGTACAAATGAAAAGTAAAAGGGGATCGGTTGGCTCTTATCCCCTTTTATATAAAAGGAGAATGTAATGAATGATGAAGAAATTATGGGAAAAATAAATTTAATTATAAAAATATTAAATGAAGACAGCAAAAAACATTTAATTGAAGAATTAAAAACATACATAAAAGATTTAAGGGAATATTATGAAAAAGAAAACAGCTTTGGAAAAGACTATTGATCCAGTAATTCTAAAATCAGAAATAGATTGGTTGTTAGAAAAAAACTGTATGTTACTAGATATTATAGATAAAATTATTACAACACATGCAGATAGTGGAACTCTAAAAAATATAGCTAAAAAAGCTTTGCAAAAAATAAAGGATTAACGATATGGAAGATTACGATCCAAATAAAATAAATTCATGGTTACTTAAAAGTGAAGACTTAAATAAAAATCCAAAAAGTTATAAAACAAACAGTCTTAACTATTGTAAAATTTGTGAACACACATGGGAACAAGGAGTAGATAGAGTTGTTGTTAGATATTCATCTTTACCTACTTATAAACTAAAAAGAAAAACGTGCAGCTATTGCAAAAACTGTAAAAGAGGATAAAATGAACATAGCTAAAGTTAAAATAGACAAAAGAGGAAGAATAAGTCTTCCTTTACAATTTCTAAAAGCTAACAACATAATACCAGATGAAGTTGTAGTAACAATTAAACCAACTAATTCTGATTTTATAAAATTATACTTTGATAAAAAGGAAGAAAAATGACACCTTATATATTATATGAAATAGCAACAACACAAGTATTTGATAATTTATTTATTGGGTTTTGTATTGTAGTATTTTATTATTTAAATAAACTGGATAGAAGAAACTACCATAATAAATAACGTTAACTAAACTAAAGCAGGAAACAGTAAAACACGCTAGACTTTGACCTTTCCTGCTGACGTTTAAAGGAGACAATATGTTTAAACATGAAAAAATATATTAATCCAAATACTCTTTTATTTCTTTACGTTTTCTGTTTTCACCTTTCATTCGTTTAATTCTGCTACGGACTTGTTGATTTGGTAGCCTAAACAATATCTCTGGAGCACGTTCTAAACCACGTTTAGGTCTATCATCAGCTAATTGTTTTATCTGTCTTAGTCCTCTACCAAAAGGTAACATTGTGTACATAGTGTAACTAGAAAAATCTTCTAATTGCCCAGTAAGTAATTCTCCAAACGCTTCAGGAACTCTTGCAATAGGCGGCTTAAGAACATTTAAAGGCCCCAGTTTAGAATCAAAGAAAGCCATTTGCTTTTCTTTTTTATCACCAAATGTATAATCAGCTAATGCTTGTACCCAATCCCAAGGTGGAGGTAGCGTAGTATCAAACAAACTAAACATAAAAGCACTACCTAATGCATACATAAACATGTCTATAGCAAAGGTATCTTTAAATCTATTATAAGATTCACTTCCTTCTCTAAATCCATTTAACTTAGCTTGCTTATAAAATTCTTTACGCATACGAATACTATTAAATACAAATAATTTAAATCTACCTAGAACTTTACCAGTTGATGTTCTCATAAAAGCAGGTCTTGCTGCATTATTATATAAAAACTGTGTCATTTCAATACCACGTTCAGCTCGTTCAAATACATATTGATCTGCTAAAGATAGATCTTTTCCAGCTTCTTTAAATCCTTCTACTGCTTGCATACCATGAGATATAAATGCATTAAGTCTATTAACACGTTCACTTTGTTTCATTAAATAACCACCAGCATCAAGCATTACATTTGATACACCATAACGCTTTACAACTTCACGAACACTTTCATCACGATTCCCTTTTTTACTTTTAGCTGCTTTAATAAAATCACGCTGAAAATCTTTTATGTTAACACCTAAATTCTTTAATTCGCTTTTTAAACCTTTATTATATTCAAATTCATTTTTTATATAATTTTCTATAACACCACGTTCTTCTAAATACGTCATTAGTTGTTTACGGTTTTTAACAAACTCACCATTAAATAA
>DIAL01000164.1:20650-21420 GCA_002414705.1 Flavobacteriaceae bacterium UBA5079 | reverse complement strand
CCTGGAAAGATTTTAGATCTAGCCATTGACCAAAAAATAATTACAGAAACCGAACGCGATGCTATTTGGGAAGACAATGTGATACAATGGTTGTGTGGTGATGATGAAGCAACCAAACAAAAATTAGTCAATCGAATTTTGGGTAACTAACTATTATTCAGAGCAAAGCGAAGAACCTACTTAATTCGAATAGAGATTCATCGTTTCACTCTGAATGACACTATCAATAAAAAAATGCATTTCCTTTCAGAAGATTTAGATACGTATGTAGTAAACCATTCGGAAGACGAACCGGAATTATTACAACAATTAACACGAGAAACCTATCAGAAAATTTTGCAACCACGTATGCTCAGTGGGCATTATCAAGGTCGTGTATTGAGTATGATTTCTAAATTAGTGAACCCAAAAAACATTTTGGAAATTGGCACTTACACAGGTTATTCGGCTTTGTGTTTGGCAGAGGGTATGCAAAAAACAGGCGAACTACATACTATTGATATTAACGAAGAGCTTGTTGATTTTCAGCACAAGTATTTTGATAAATCTGGATTTGGAAATCAAATCCATCAGCATTTAGGAAACGCTTTAGATATTATTCCCACACTCAACAAAACCTTCGATTTGGTTTTTATTGATGCTGATAAAGAAAATTATTCCGCCTATTTTGAACTGATTGTAGACCGTTTAAATACTGGAGGCATTATTTTGTCTGATAATGTGCTTTGGAGTGGTAAAATACTGGATACAAGCTTTAAAAAAGACGACAC
>DIAL01000164.1:19942-20532 GCA_002414705.1 Flavobacteriaceae bacterium UBA5079 | reverse complement strand
TTAAAAAAGACGACACCTCCACACCTGCACTCATTGCGTATAACAAACTTTTAAAAGACGATCCACGTGTGGAAACGGTTTTATTGCCTATTCGTGATGGGTTAACGATTAGTAGGAAGCGATAAATTCTTTCGAATCTCGATAGCTATCGGGAAGGAAATCGCAGATTCAGCGAAACTAATCTTGTGCATAAAACGATTTTATATTAGAAGTTTGCAATTAGCTAAACATAAGTCAATTCAAGAAAAATACTGACTAAATTTTATAATTTTGTATATTTGATAAAAAGCAATTCGATATGAATTTAGAAGCTCGAAAAATAGAATTTATTCAAGAATTTTTAAAAGTTCAGAGTGAGGACGTAATTTCTCGTTTTGAAAAACTTTTAAGAAAGGAAAATATGACTTCTGATGAAAGCGTTCTGGAGCCAATGACAGTTGAGGAATTAAACAAACGAATTGACCAGTCGGAATCTGATTTTCAAAATAATAAATTTAAGACCAGTTCCGAACTATTAGCCAAATATCAATAATGAATTTTAAAATTATTTGGTCTAACTTTTCCGAAAAACAACTTGACGAAATCTATGC
>DIAL01000164.1:19586-19777 GCA_002414705.1 Flavobacteriaceae bacterium UBA5079 | reverse complement strand
ACGAAATCTATGCATATTATGAAAAGGAATCAAGTCCTATTGTTGCCGCTAAAATCATAACAGAAATTATAAAGGAATCGGAAAAATTGTTAAGTGCTTCTTTCATCGGACAGAAAGAGGAATTGCTCAAAGAAAGAAAAATCCAATACCGTTATCTTGTTTTCAAAAACTACAAATTAATATATTCAGTG
>DIAL01000164.1:18026-19444 GCA_002414705.1 Flavobacteriaceae bacterium UBA5079 | reverse complement strand
CCAAACGGATTAATTAAAATTGCTGATGTTTTTGATACACGACAAAATCCGCTGAAATTAAAACGCACTAAATAAGGCTAATTTACAATTTGCTTGTGTTATCTAATCCTTAATAAATTGCATGACTAAACTATCTTATTATGAAATTAAACTTATTATCCTGTGATGCTCAAAGACCAGATAAACGAGCAATAGCCAAATGCATTGTGGATATTTCAAATAACATATCTGAATCTTTGGCCAATGAACTCACCGATATTCTTTTAGAAAGCGATGCTGTAGATATTGAGGTGAATGATAAAAACTCGGGTTCAGCTTTAAGAGCATTAAGAAAGTTGGAAATTGATTATGAGATTGTAGAATAAGCTAATATTTCGTAATAGCTTACCATTTAGCAGAATGGTTAAAACTTGACTTTCTTAAAAAAATTAACGAACTTCGTTTACAACTGATATAAAACAGCCAAACGATTTCATATCATAACGTTGTGCGTAAGTTAAAAAAAACTCAAATGAAAAAAATTGACAATTAATTACCAAAAGATATCTGATGAAATTAAATTAAAGGGAGGATTTTATCACCCTAAATATTCAGCTAAAAGATTAGCGATTTCAGAAGAAGATTTCATTGAAAAAATTGACAAAGCTCAATTAAAATATTTTGGACTATTAGATGAGCATAAATTAATTAATCAATTACATTCTAAAGTAAAGGATACTTTTGATATAATAGTAGAAAACACTTTAGTAAATCGTCAATTTCAAGAATCAAATAATTTGTTGTTTTACCATTGGTATGAAAGGAAGTATAATAAGAATGTAATTAATAATGAAGTCTTATACACACTGAATATCAGCTCAATTATTCCTTGGTATAATAAATTTTCTAAAAAAGACGTAAGCTCTGATATTTATGACAAATTAGAAAAGTATTTTGAATCCTCTCGATTTCCCGGATTTAGTGTTTATTATGAATATTACTATGATTTTTTCCCAAACATAGAAAAATTTACCTTTGAAGAATTCAAGCGAAAAGAATTTTTAAATTATTTGTTAGACCTATTCCCAAAAATAGTTGCAATTGACTATAAAAATCAAAAAAATCTTTGGCGAATTACAGAATCTAAATTAGAGTCTTATGGCGATGATGGTCATCATATGACTGCAATGGATAGAAACAAAACTCATAATGCAGTCGCTTATAATAATAACAATCTGCCTTGTTTTTATCCTAGCAAAATAGGAGAAAAAAATTACGAATACTACAAAATAGATTTACCCGAGATTCACACACCTCTATTTAAAATTGTAAAATTAAAGATTAGAAGGATAGAGAATGAAATAAGAGAAGAAAGAGAATTACCTAAAATTGGAGAAGGCTGGATATCTGAAACTCTATTATACTATAAAATAAAAAAG
>DIAL01000164.1:17549-17889 GCA_002414705.1 Flavobacteriaceae bacterium UBA5079 | reverse complement strand
CTTTTAAAGAATATAATATAGTTCATCACGGAAAACCTAGATGGCTTGGTTTACAACATTTTGACATATTCATTCCAGAATTGAATATAGCAATTGAATATCAAGGAACACAGCATCAAAAACCAGTTGAATACTTCGGAGGTGAAGTTGCATTTAAACAAGGACAAGAAAGAGACGAAAGAAAAAAACAATTATGTGAAGAAAATAATTGCTCTTTATTTTATGTTTATCCAGATGATGATATTGAAAAATTTATTGTAGAACTGAAAAAAGAAATTATTGAATTAAAAACAAAAAATGGGGAATAAAACCTACGCACAACACCGTATATAATTTATTG
>DIAL01000164.1:10479-17373 GCA_002414705.1 Flavobacteriaceae bacterium UBA5079 | reverse complement strand
CTCGCGGATTTTCTATTCGGTTTGTATTTGCTAAATTAGGTGCTAAAACACGCAACAAACCATATACAAAACCGTAAACGAAACTAAAAAATTAAAATAAAGAAAATGCTTATCTAATAAAGTAAAGACCCAATATTCTTTTAAAGTTTCCGCCTCACAGAACCTGTAAAATCCTCCAATTCGTCTTTTACTTTGTTCAGTTCGTCTTGAACATCTTTGGTAACGCTGGTATCAATGCCATTTTTTTCGGCACTTTTAGAAATTTCAGATTTTAGGTCGTTAGATGCGTTTTTGAGAGTTCGCATCCCTTTCCCTAATCCACGCGCTATTTCGGGAATTTTATCGGCACCAAATACCATGACTACTATAAATAGTATAAACATGATTTCGGTTGTTCCGATAAATAAAAATGTTGCTTGTTGTATCACGATGCAAATATAGTAAGTAGTTTGATACGAATAAAAAAAGCCGACTGTAAATAGTCGGCTTTTAATAAAATATTATACGAATTAGTCTTTGTTCTTGTCTTTAAACTGATCAAACTGACTTTGCTTAACCTCTTTTGGCCAAGAATTGTTTGAAGTATCAACATCGGCAGTTTCTAAATTAGGATCGACAGTAATTTTAACAATCTCCTTATCAGACGCTACTGCTTTGCTTACTTCTTTATCATTTAAACGCCATATTTGAGCTGGATACGTTTCTTTTTTTGTTGTACCATCAGAATACGTATACTCAACAATAATTGGCATTACTAATCCACCTGGCTTTTCAAAAGTTATACTATAAAAGTATTTTGGTTGTTTGATATTCTTACGTTCTTCAGGCGTAAAATTATCCATAACATACTCATTTAAACTTGGTGAATTTTCTAACAACGTACCGTTTTTCATGTTTTCATTAAACTCTTCACTTCCTTCTTCTACCATGTAAACTAAAGGCGGTAAATCGCTCATTTTCATACCACGTTGTTTTACCATGGCTTTAATTTGTGCATTAGGTTCCGATGATACGTAATATTTTTTCACCTCTTTAACACCCATATCTACATAATCTGTAGTATAGAACCAACCTCTCCAAAACCAATCTAAATCGAATGCTGATGCATCTTCCATGGTTCTAAAGAAATCTTCTGGTGTTGGGTGCTTGAACATCCAACGGTTTGCATATTCTCTGAATGCATAATCAAATAAATCACGACCCATAACAGTTTCTCTTAAAATATTAAGAGCTGTTCCTGGTTTTCCATACGCATTATTTCCAAACTGATATGTATTTAAACCTTTGGTCATAATTGGTGCAATATAATCTTGATCGCCACCCATGTAAGGTACAATATTAGCAGCAGGTCCACGGCTTGAAGGATACTTCGCATCACCTTCAGATAAAGCAGCTGGATACCACTCGCCAAAATCTTGTTCAGCTACATATTGTACAAAGGTATTTAAACCTTCATCCATCCATGTCCACTGACGTTCATCACTATTTACAATCATTGGGAAATAGTTGTGACCAACTTCGTGAATAATAACGCTAATCATACCGTACTTTGTACGATCGCTATAGTTTCCATCTTTATCAGGACGACCATAGTTAAAGCAAATCATTGGGTATTCCATACCTTGTTGCTTGGCATGAACCGAAATAGCTTTATGATATGGATAATCAAATGTCATACGTGAGTAAGACTTTAACGTACTTGCTACAGCATACGTTGACCATTGTTCCCATAACGGATTTCCTTCTTTAGGATACATAGATACAGCCATGACGTCTTTATCGCCAATTTTAACTGCCATCATATCCCAAATATATTTTCTAGACGTTGCAAAGGCAAAATCACGCACATTTTCTGCTGAAAACTTCCATGTTTTGGTTCCAGTAGCACGATTTTTTTCAGCTATTTCGGCTTCGGCTTGTGTAACAATCACAACAGGCTTATCATACGATTTCTGCGCTTGTTCATAACGCTTCATCATATCCTTTGAAAACACGTCTTTACGGTTCGTTAAAACACCTGTTGCATCCATAATATGATCTGAAGGAACGGTAATGTTCACTTCATAATTACCGAATGGTAACGCAAATTCATCACGTCCCCAAAATTGAGAGTTTTGCCACCCTTCTACATCATTATAGACTGCCATTCTCGGGAAGAATTGTGCAATAATATAGTTTCTATTACCATCTTCTGGGAAAAATTCATATCCTGAACGTCCACCCATATTAACATAATCGTTTATGTTATACCACCATTTGATTGAGAAAGAAAACTTATCTCCAGTGCTTAAAGCATTAGGTAATTCCACACGCATCATTGTTTGATTTATCATGTGTGGTAAGGCTTTTCCGCTAACGTCTGTAACGGCTTCAATTTTAAAACCACCATCAAAACCATCTGTCATATAAGCAGAAGCAAAACTACCTGCTTGTTGTGCTGGAGCTACACCACTACCTTCAATTAAAGGCGTCTGTGAATCTTTAGCACGCATGTTTTGATCTAATTGCACCCATAAATACTTTAATTGATCTGGGGAATTATTGGTATACGTAATAGTTTCAAAACCAGAAATCCTGGCTTTATCATCATCCAATGTCAAGTCCATTTTATAATCTGCTTGCTGCTGATAATAAGCTGGTCCAGGTGCTCCTGAAGCTGTACGAAACATATTTGGCGTTGAAAATTCGTCATACAGTTGTTTAAACTTGTTGTTATTTGTATGACCTGGTTTGCGTTCTGGCTTTTGTTCTTGATCTTGTGCAAATGCACCTACAGAAACAAACAAAGCAGATAAGAAAAGATACTTTAGGTTTTTCATGGTTGAAATTTATTACTAAAAATTTGAGTTGAAAATTAACACTTTTTTAAGGTTTTAAGATATTTTATTTAAAGTTTAACAAACCTTTATCATTTTGTTTAACGAGTACAAAGCTTTTGTTCTCTCCGTTTATATCTGTTCTAACAATATTTTTTTGTTCAGGAAATACATCAAATAATACTTGATTACGTATTTCAAAAGATTGGATGGAAGCTACTTTCTCTATTTCAAAATAGCAATACACAATATCATTTTCGTATTCCTTTCCTAAAAAAACCATTTTAGATGGCTTTCCATTAATGGTAATCACCATCTTTTCGCCTATATATTTATCAATATATTGATTTACTTTTTCAGACTCGTTGTTTGCTGCCAATGTTACGGTTTCATCATAACGCATGCGAATTAAGCGTTCTAAATCGTCCACAAAAATTCGTGTTATAACTTGAACGGATTGTTTTTCTTTGACATATTCAACCTGTGTAATACTCACATAATATTTATGCGCAACTGTAAATGCCATAAGTGGAATAATGGCTAAAATGAACAAATACTTAAATGATTTCATTTGTGTATATTTTTAAAATGCTAATGTAGTTATTTGATAGGCTCAAAAATTATTCCATGTTATGATTAATGGGTATTTATACCTTTATTGTCATAATAGATGAGCAGTTTTTCTTTGAGGTATTCGTATTGATCTACCGCAGTTTTATTTTTACAACGTTCTAAAAAGTCAGGTTGTTCTGAAGTAAAATACATAAACTCCATAATATGATTATCCTCCAAGGGATAATCGGCAAAAAGAGCTTCAGAAACATGCGATTTTAAATGATACATTAGTACGTCCTTTTCTTCCAATTTTACATACATTTTCATGTCCTTGGTTCTGCCACTTATGGCATTTATAATTGGAATTAGCCGAACCGAAGCACCTAAACCACCCAACGATCCGCCTAGTTTTGGATTTAAATCGCCAGCATCCTTTAAATGTCGTTCCGCTTGCGTTAATGGCTTTCCTTGATAACTTGGAATACCTGCTTTTTTAGATGTCATGGGTTCGCCTTCCACATTAGAAACATCCGAATGCATATTTCCAGTTAATAATTTTCCAACGGTTACCTCATCTAACGTATTTACATGCTCCAATAACGTTATAACAACCGCTCCATTTTTATAGGTTTCGCTATCTATAATGAGTACTTGTAATTCATGTTGAAGTGACGAAAAAATTAATGTATCTTGAAGTTTGACTTCAATATCAAACAACCCAGAATTATTGCTAATAGTATTTTTTTTCGATGTTTTATTTATAACATGAACATTCTCTGCTTCTTGAGATGTAAGCACTTTACCATGAAGCATTTTAGTCTGTCCTAACACATTGTGAAGTGACAGGCTAATGACTAAAAACAGAATAAAAACAATTTTATTCATATCATGTTTACTCTTTATTTTGCTGATACATTTCTAACTTTTCAATAAGAAACTCTAAAACTAAAATACCATTTTGGTTTTTACAACACTCTAAAAATTGCGGATCTTCAGAACAAAAATAAAAATAATCCATTCGTAATGCAGGTTCTAAAGGATAATTAGCAAATAAATCTATTTCATGCGCAACACGTATCTTGTGTAAAAGCGCATCTTTTTCCTCCAGTTTGGCTTGCATTTTAAAGCGTTTAATAGCACCATTAATAGTATTTACCAACAAGCTAACCATTCCACTTTTAGCATAGCTTAAACGTCTCTGGGTTTGGGTTGGCATTTTTCCTTGATAACTAGGAATACCTGCTTTTTTAGCTGTCATGGGCTCGCCCTCAACTATTTGCACATCCTGAAGTAAATCGCCAGAAAGCACTTTACCAACAACTACTTCGTCTAACATATTAACTAATGGTTCCAAAAAAACACGAATCTGCTTTTCTTGAAGCATTTCAGCGTCTATAACAAGTGATACTAATTGATGTTGTATGGATGAAATAATAATGGTATCATTCAGTTTACTTGGAATTACAAAAGTACCAGAAGCATTTGTAATGGTAAATTTTTTTGATGTTTTGTTAATAATATGAATGTTTTCTGCATCTAAATTGGTTATAACTTGCCCATCTAAATCTGTTGTTTGAGAAAACATATTAGATGAAAAAATAAAGAAACAAAACAAAAATTTAATCGGCTGCATGGTCTTTAGCACGTATTTGTTTTTGCTTAAAAAGTTGCAATTTTTCAATTAAATAATCCAATTTTTCGATGGATGATTTGTTTTTACAGCGTGATAAAAAATCAGGCTGTTCTGAAGCAAAATAAAAATACTCCATAACATATTCCTCTTCCAACGGGTTTTCTGAAAACAAATCATCAGACAGGTTGTTTTTCATAGTGAATATCAACGCATCTTTTTCTTCTAATTTTATTTGATTTTTCAGCTTTTTAGTTCGCCCAGAAATGGCGTTTATTATAGGGTTTAATGGTATAAAACCACCACCTGTTGTGGCTTCATTTAACTTGCGTTCACTTTGAGTTTTTAAAGGTCCTTGGTAACTGGGCACACCTGCTTTTTCAGCTGTCATGGGCTCTCCTTCCACATTGGAGACATCCGAATTTATGTTTCCTGTAAGTATTTTACCAACAACTACTTGATCTAATTCATTTAATTGTTCTTCTAAAGTAACTACTAATGTTTTATTTTCAATAATGTCAGCATCCACCAAAACAGATGTTAATTTATGCTGAATGGACGTGAAAATTAAGGTATCGTTTAGCGTTACAGAAATCTTAAAAGCACCATCAGCATTAGTAATCGTAAATTTTTGTGCGGTTTTATTAATAACATGAATATTCTCCACCTCTGTGGTGCTCTGCACGCTCCCTAAAAGCTCTATAGTTTGAGAATAGGTTTGTTGTAATGTTAAAAAAACAAAAACAATAAAGAACTTAATTTTGTGCATCTTCGTGTTTTAAAAACAGCACACTATTATTCTGTAAAAATTCCATACGCTGAATTTCATTTTCTTCTCCCAGCATACTTACTTCAAAACCATTTGCTATACAAAATGCAAAAAACGATTCCACTTCAACCAAAGGAATATTGTAAGTTTCGTTAATATATTGTGGCGAATAAATATCAGCCAAATCCAAAGGTCTTTTATCCCGAAGTAGTTGAACGGATTCCTTTTTCAATGGTTTACCTAGCCATTTATTAATGCCAAAAATATTAGCAACATTCAAACCATTATAAAAAACACCTGGATCTGCTGCAATATTCTGTGGTTTAGAAAATTCATCTTCACCAAATTCCATATTACTTAAATCGCCAAAACTCATTAAAATAGCTTTTTGCGTTTCTGCATTAGTCATATCAACTAATAAGTCGCCTGTTAATTTTGAAGGCAGCAAAATAACTTCACTTAAGGTATTTAATGCTTCAACTAAAAATAAACGGAGTTGCTTCGAATCTATAACATCCTGATTTATCGTTACTTTTTTAGCTTCGTATTGAAGTGCCGAAACTTCTAGAATATCTTTTAATCCGACTTCTAAAGTAAAATTCCCATCAATATCGGCAATTGTACCTTTATTGGAAGATGTGTTGAAAATAGTTACACCTTCCACATCGCTATTGGCAATTATTTTTCCGGTGACTTCCACACGCGATATTGTTTGCGTAAAACCTACGGTAAAAGTCAATAAAAAAAGAAATCCGAGTAATTGTCGTTTCAAGTTCATGAGTTTAGTTGTATAAAGAAACTGTTTCTAATCTTAATTTAAATCCAAATAGCTTATAAACTTTTGTTAAAAACAATGTTTAACTAAATTTACAAAAATTTGCCTTATGAAACAATTACTTATTGCAAGTACATCAACAATTCATGGAAGCGGCTATTTAGAGTATTTATTGGACGACCTAAAGTTGTTTTTTAAAAACTGTAATGCCATTCTATTTATACCGTATGCAAGACCTGGTGGGATTTCGCATGACAATTACACACAAATTGCTCGCGACGCTTTTCAAAAAATAGATTTACATGTTAAAGGAATTCATGAATTTGAATCAGCTACGGAAGCCATAAAA